>JAQUCI010000069.1 GCA_028686295.1 Erysipelotrichaceae bacterium
TGTTTGTGACCTAGCGAATGGAAGTGCAACGGCTACGGCAGTTTCTTTGTTAAAACGTTTTAATGCTCAATTGATCACTATCGCTGATCAGCCAGATGGGGTGAATATCAATACTAGTTGTGGATCAACTCATCCTGAACAGTTGATTTCAATCATGAAGAGCAATAAATACGATCTTGGTTTAGCATTTGATGGAGATGCTGATCGCTTGATCGCTGTTGATGATCGTGGTGATGTGGTTGATGGTGATAAAGCACTTTATGTGTTGGCTAAACAGATGATCGCCGATAATAAATTGAAGAATAATACTGTTGTTACAACAGTAATGTCAAATTTTGGATTATATAAAATATTTGAACAAGAAAGCATTGCATACGAGAAAACAGCAGTTGGAGATAAGTATGTGTATGAGTGCATGGTGAAAAACGATCATAAATTAGGCGGAGAACAATCAGGCCATATCATATTTAAAGATTTGATGACAACTGGTGATGGTTTATTGACCGCCATGAAGTTGTTAGAGACAATGGTTAAGACTGATAAGAGAATGAGTGAATTGGTGGCGCCGGTTTATATCTATCCTCAATTGTTGATAAATGTTAAGGTAAAGGACAAAAATGCGGTCTTAAATAGTACTGAGATAAACCAAGTTATCACAAATGTTCAAGAGGCTCTGGGCAATGAAGGCAGAATTTTAGTAAGGCCATCCGGAACGGAACCATTGATAAGGGTGATGGTTGAAGCAAAATCAAATGAATTATGTGCTAGCTACACTGATAAAGTAGTGAATTTGATCAAGTCTAAGGGGTTATAATAATCCCTTTTATTTGTTATGATGATGATGAGGTGATCTTTTTGAAACGAGTTGTATGTGTTGTTGAGGATGAAAAAGACCTCAATGAATTAGTCAAACGTTATCTGGAAAGAGAAGGATATGAAGTGAGGTCATATCTTACTTATAATGATGCTTTTGCCCATGTTGAAGATGATGATGTGCATCTTTGGGTGTTGGATATCATGTTAGATGACAAGAGTGGATTTGAATTGATCGATCATATCAAAAACAAGACCAAAGAAATTCCTGTTATCTTCATGTCAGCTCGTGATAAAGAGTTTGATCGGATCATTGGTTTAGAAAAAGGTAGTGATGATTATATAACTAAACCTTTTTCGCCTAAAGAGTTAGTTTTAAGAGTTAATAATATCGTACGCCGGGTATATAAAGACTATCAGACCAATTTAGTCGTTGATGGTTATGAAGTTGACGAATTACAACGTGTCGTTTATCAAAATGGTAAAGTTGTTGATCTGACTACTAAAGAGTTTGATCTGTTGATGTTGTTTGCTCATAATCGAGGAACTGCTTTTTCACGCGAGCAAATTTTGATCAAAGTATGGGAAGCTAATTATTATGGATCAGATCGTGTGGTTGATGATACATTAAGAAGATTAAGACGTAAATTACCCAATCTTTCAATACATACGATATATGGATTTGGTTATCGATTAGGTTAATATGAAAAAGCTCAATAATTGGTTAAAAGAATTAACATTAACTCAGCAGTTGATGAGTTTGATCTTAGTCTTTGTGGCTATTTTCGCTTCATTTTTGTTTATATATCTTAATGGTAATATCAATAGTTTTGTAAGAAATCAAATGTTTATGATGTTACAAAGAACGCAAGTTAGTATTGTATATAATTATCGTCGTAATCCGGAAAACGATATATTATCGTTCGCTAATGATGCAAATATTGCTCACGCTATCTATCATGATGGCAGGATCCGATATAGTAGTGCGTTTGATATCAAGGACGAAGCTTTTTTATTGATAATGAAGAGTAATGCCGCAACGCAACTTGAGAAAACTAAAGATTATGTTTATAAAAACGATAGTGAATCAGAAACCTTGTATTCAATCACTAATGTTGATGATGATACCAAGTTGATTAGTATCGTCGTCAGCTCATATCAAAATGAGTTTAAAAAGACACTTATCAACAGTGTTATCAATATAACTGTACTAGTAGTGAGCATCTTATTCTTCTTATTGATGATATGGGTAATTTATTTGATTCGATCATTGAATCAGATTCGAGGTTATATTAATAAGTTGAGAAATAATGAAGAAGTTGTAATTAATGTTGACCGCAAAGATGAGATTGGTGAATTAGGAACGGCTTTAGTCGCAATGAGTAATGAATTGAAAAAACAAGAACAGATCAAAGAAGAACTTGTTCAAAATATCTCTCATGATCTTAAAACGCCAATAGCGACTATTAAATCATATGGGGAAAGCATAAAAGATGGAATTTATCCTTATGAAACTTTAGAGAAGAGTGTTGATGTGATCATTGAACACGCAAGCCGTTTAGAAAAGAAAGTACAAAGTTTACTTCTGTTAAATCGGGTTGGCTATCTTGTTACAAGTATCGACACAAAAGAAACTGATTTATATGATGTAATTGAGAAGACGCTATTATCGCTTAAAGTAATCAGGCCAGAACTGAAGATCATCAGCGAGATCGAACACGCAATGTTCTATGGTAACGAAGAGCCTTGGCGAGTCGTAGTTGAAAATATCATGGATAATGCTTTGCGTTATGCTAAAAGTACTATCGTGATCAAGTTGACGACAAATGAATTAAGTATTGAAAACGATGGTTCACAATTAACCAATGAGATTATTGAAAAGATGTTCAAGCCTTTTGAGAAGGGAACAGATGGTCAGTTTGGCTTAGGCTTATCAATCGTTCATCGAATTGTCACGGCATATGATTGTGAAGTTTACGCTTACAACAGTTACGATGGGGTAGTATTTAAAGTAGCTAAAAAAAATCCGGTCAAACAAGAACAGAAGAAAAAAGAAGAGAAGAAAAATAAGGAAAGTAAAAAGAAAAAAACAGAAGAAAAGTAGGGATGACCTACTTTTTTGGATGATTGAATTCTTTTAATAACTTGATACCAATAGGTATTGATAACATAAAGGTAAGAAGATTAGCTAATGGGATACCAATCTGAATAGCAGTAAGTCCAAGATATCTTGGTAAGAAATAGATGATTGGTATAAAGAATAATCCTTGTTGTGATATTGAGATAGCAGTAGCATATAGACTCTTACCAGTTGATTGGCTAGTCATGTTACAAGCTAATGTCCAAGATAAAAGCGGAAGCGATAGAGAGTAAAAACGTAATGCTTTTGAACCAATCGCGATTACTTCAGGATCATTTTTTCTAAATATAGCTAATATCGAAGGAGCAAAGATAATAGCGATCGATGATACGATCACAAAGATGATCGTAACTGTTTTAACAAAAAACCAAAATGCTTGCTTTACTCGTTTGTATTCTTTTGCACCATAGTTATAACCACAAACTGGTTGATATCCTTGACCTAAACCAAGACTTGTCGCAAAGATGAACATATAGATTCGAGAGACGATTGACATTGCGGCTACTGTTGGATCCCCATAGAAAGCTGCTTGAGTATTTAACATGACATTAGCAATCGATGCTAAACCTTGGCGATAAAATGAAGGCATACCAACTTTGACGATTTCTCTTAAGATCGTTTTCTTAAAACTAATGTTTTTAAAACTAATCCTAGCTAAGGATCTTTTACTGTTGATCATATAGAATAAGATACAAAAGGACACAAACTGAGAGATGATCGTGGCGATAGCTGCCCCTGCTGTTTCAAAATTAAGAGCAAAGATAAATATTGGGTCTAAAATGATGTTTAAGACTCCTCCAATTGTGATGCCGATCATTGAATAAAAAGCATTACCTTGTCCTCTTAAAAGATTATTTAAAGTGAACGAAGCAGCCATATAGGGGGCTCCAAATAATATGTATGAACCATATTGATAGGCGTATGGAAAGATCGTATCTGTCGCTCCTAAAAGATTGATCAGATCATCAAGAAAATATAAGCCAAACACTGTTAATAATCCACCAAAAAATATTGAAGCAAAAAAAGCGGTTGATGCAACTTGTTGTGCTTCAACATCACGTTTGGCGCCAAGATATCTTGAAACAGTACTTCCACCACCGTTACCAAACAAAAAGCCAATAGCTTGGATCATGGTCATTAATGGGAAAACAACACCAACGGCACCTGATGCCGAGGTTCCAAGTTGTGATACGAAATAAGTGTCAGCCATGTTGTAGATCGAGGTTACAAGCATAGCAATGACTGTTGGTATCGCCATCCTGACTATTAATTTATTGATTGGTTCATTGACCATCATTTGATGTTTTTGTTCTTGTTGTGTTTTTGTCATATATACCATCTTTCTAAACTCATATGCCATGTATTATAACTTACTTTGTTGTTTTAAAATATAACACATGTTACAATTTAACAATGGAAGATAACAAGCTAATCAATGAAGTGGTCAATATTCGACTTAGACGTAAGCAAATAAGACAGATACTGGCAGTCTTTGATGAGATGGATACGATCAAATGGGTTAAAAATGATGAAGTGATCTATGTAGAAAATGATAGGGCAAATTCTTTTTATTATCTTAAAAAGGGTAAGGTCAAAACTTATACGATTCTAAATAATGATACCGAAAAACAATTATTATTGTATGAGGAGGGTATGGTTTTTGGACTTGGATCTTTCTATGGAAATGGTATTCGATATACTTCAGCAGTAGCTCTTTTGCCAAGTGAACTAGTAGTAATTGATCAGAAGTGTTTACAGATCATCACTGATCAACATCCAAAACTTATCCATGCATTAGCCATGATATTGGCTCAAGATCTACAGATAATGATCAAACAGACTATCGCTGCAAGCGGAGATAGAGCCAATGTAAGGATAGCAAGGTATCTATTAAGAGAGATAAGAAGACATAAGATCGCTACCGATCAAGACATCAACCTCATAAAAGTTACACAAGATCAGGTTGCCAATCAATTTGGTTATTCGCGAGCAACAGTTAACCGCGTCTTAAGAAATTTAGTTTCAAATAAATTAGTAAGGGTCGGTTATGGGGTTATTGAAGTAATAGATCAAAGAAGATTGTTTGATTATTGCCAGAATCAATAGATATGATAGTAAATATCTTTAAGTTTTCTCTTATTGTTAAATACTGTTTGATAACAGTCATTAGAATGACAGAAACGATCAAACAAACTTATGAGTTAGTTGGTTTATGAGGTGATCGATATGCTAAGACAATTTAGAAACATTATTGCTCCAATAAGATATAAAGAATGCTATGATGCTTATTGTGATAAAATAAAATCTAATTCTAAAGCTAGAAGTTTTTGTTGTGGCATCAATGAATATGAAATTGATAATTGGATTAAGTTATTTGCTTTTTCTTACAAATACGCTATTGGTTTTGGTATTTTTATGGATAACATGATCAATAGACACTTACGTTTCAATGACGATAGTTTTGTCTTAGAAGTTTTAGTTAGGGTAATAATAACAGTGATTGTCTCTTTGATGATCGAAGCGATATCTATTAGAATGTTTGTTAAAAGTGCTCGCAAACCAAAGATATAAGATATGTTTAATCAATCAAACAATAGTAGTGTAACAAGATATAGTGTTTGAAATAAACATGATATTTCTAAATATACATTTAAATTTTATTCAATATATTTTGAGTAATGCTTTGTTTATATAATTATTCCCTAGTTGTTGTAATGAAATATCTTGAATGTTACAATCTGGTCATAATATATATGATAAACATATAGTGTATCAATTGGTTGAAAAAACATAACTGATCAATAGCAATGGTGTATAGAGGATGTTTATCTAGTTGGTTGTATATTGGAGGTTTAAAATGGATTACGATAAGTATTTAATGACAACTTATGCTGCATGGTTGGGCAAATTGATTGGTATTCGCTTAGGTGCACCGGTTGAAAACTGGACGCATACCATGATTAAAGAGAAATATGGTGAAGTTAAAGATTACTTGGTTGATTATGATATTTTCGCAGCTGATGATGATAGTAATGGTCCACTGTTTTTTGTCAGAGCATTACTTGATCATGATCCGTTTAACCTAAAAGCTGAAGATATTGGTAATACGATCCTTAATTATCTACAAGAATATCATGGTTTTTTCTGGTGGGGAGGGGTTGGTGTATCAACTGAGCATACAGCTTATGAAAACCTAAAGAACAACATTCAAGCACCTTTAAGTGGAAGTAAAGAAACAAATGGAATTGTCTTAGCTGAGCAAATTGGTGGTCAGATCTTTAGTGATTGTTGGGGATATGTTAGTGGTAATGATCCATTGTTAGCTAAAGAATTAGCTAGCAAAGCAGCGTCAGCGACCCATGATGGCAATGGTATCCAAGGTGCAATCTTTGTGGCGGTAGCGATTTGTGTTGCTTATGAAATGGATGATAGTATCAAGATCATTAAAGAGACATTAAAGTATCTTGATCAAAATATGGAATATGCTCAAGTGGTAAATGACATCATCAGATTCTATGATGAAAAGCCAAGTGATTGGCATGAATGTTTGACTTATATCCACCAAAACTATGGCTATGATAAGTACCCTGGAGTATGTCATATCATTCCTAATACGGCCATCATGATCATGGCAATGTGTTATGGTAATAATGATTTCTCTAAAACATTGACTATGTTATGTGAATGTGGCTGGGATACTGATTGTAATTGTGGCAATGTCGGAAGTATCTTAGGTGCTATGGTAGGCTTAGAGGGTATTGAAGAAAGATGGATCTTACCGATCAATGATACGCTTAATTGTTCTAGCATGATTGGTTGTTTAAACAATACGACAGTTTCAAATAGTACAAGACTATTTACTGATCTTGCTTTTATCTTAAAGAAAAAAAAGGCATTGATACCACCATATGATCGCTACGATTTTACTTTGCCGTATGCTACAAATGGTTTTAGAGCGATCAATGCTTCTTTAGTGACTGAATCAGGTATGTTAATGATCAAACCAAAACAGTTGATGGATCTGATAGTTTATAAGTATAGTTATTATTTACCAGGGACAATCTATGATACCCGTTATGAGCCATCTTTTTCACCGCTTTTATATCCTAATGAATCGTTGTCTTATGATCTATATTCAAGATCAAAGATAATTATATCTTTGTTTGTAAAAGATAGTGATGGTAATATCTATCAATCAAATCCTAAAGCGATCGTTGATAATGATACGATCACATATCAGATACCTCGTGATATAAAAGGTGTCATATGTGAATTTGGACTAATGCAAGTGGATGTAAAAAATTTAGATCCATGGTATATCAAAAAGATTAAAATAGATAAGACAGCTCATTTTAAAATAGACTTTAAAGATCATCCGATCGATCATTATGGTGATATTTTTGGTGGCGGAACATTAGATAATA
>JAQUCI010000070.1 GCA_028686295.1 Erysipelotrichaceae bacterium
CGATCCATCCACAAACATTTGAGCAGTACCAGTTTTACCAATTACAGAAACTTCACTAACTTGATAGTATCGACCTGATCCATCTTCTTCATTCACAACGTCATACATAAGCTGTTGTAGTTGCTTAGCTGTAGTAGCTTTAATTGGATTGTTAACGATAGTCTTATCAGCAAGATAGATTATTTCATTTGTTTGAGGATTTTTTACTTGTTGAACAACATATGGCTTTACCATTTCACCATCATTAAATATCGCAGAATAGGCTTGTAATAATTGAATCATAGTAATCGATGATCCCTGTCCATAACCCAATGCCAATTTTTCTATTGGATAGTTGAAATTCTTAGTTCCATTTACTTCACTAAAACCATCGAATTCTACTTTTTGAAAAAAACCAAATGAATCAAGATAATCACTGAAAACCGAAGTATCAAGATAATCAGTCAATAATGAAGCAATCCCCACATTGCTTGAATATCTAAATCCCGTATCATAATCAATCAATCCCCATGATCTATTACGAGCATTACTAATTTGTTCGATGGCATTCTTACTACTGGATAAACGAATTGCATTCCCGTTTTTTATACCCATATAATATGTTGAAGAATCAAATAATGCACTTCCATCATACACATTGGTATCAATAGCCGCTGCGTAAGTAAATGTTTTCATTGTTGATCCGGGTTCATAAGCAAATTGTGTACCAAGATTCATATAGTCTTCGATATTTAGTTTCTTCGGATCAAAAGTCGGGTAATTACCCCACGCTAACATTTTGCCGGTTTCAACTTCCATAACAGCACCAAAAGCTTTTTCAGCATTTTGATCTGTCATTGTTTGAGCCAATGACATTTCCAACTGTTCTTGCACATTTTTATCTAAAGTAAGGTAAATATCATTACCGTCAATAGCATCAACTTGTTCTATGATACCCTCTGGTAATGTATAATCATTAACTATGTCAAAATATTGTGATCTTATCCTACCATTAATACCGGTAAGTTCTTTATCATAAATGCTCTCAATCCCCATTTTACCCACTAGACTCTTGATTGTTTCATCATATTGAGCAAAACCAATCAGATGTGAAGCAAAAACACCGATTGGATAACTTCGTGATACCGTTTTTGTAAATTCGATACCCGGAAGATCATAAACTTCGATCGCTTCTTTAGTCGCCAAAGAAAGATTTCGACCTTTAATACCAAATTCTACCTGATAACGATCTTTTGACATCATTTCAATCAGTTCATCAACACTTATTTCTAAAATCTCATTTAAGATGGTTGCGGTATACTCTACATCACTTACAAATGCTGGTTTGTTATTTGAATCATAACGGTCTTTATTTAAAACAGCATAAATAGTATAAGTTTCATTATCTTGAGCTATGATATTACCGTTTTTATCGTATATCTTACCTCTGATCGCTTGGATAGTAGTTGTTTTGATATTAAGATTATCACTATATTCTTTTAAGAATGTGTCTGATCGAAAATGAATTCCCAGTATCGATAATCCATAAACATTGAAGATTATCATAACAAAAACGATCAGTATGAAGATACCGATCATCATGATATTAATATTGTTGAATCTTCTGTTCATTTAATCTTGCACCATGACGATATTCTCTTGATTTAAGACAAGGTCATCCTCATGGGCTATAGCCATTACACGATCATAAGCACTCAATTGTTGAATTTCAAGAGCTAATGATTCGTTTTGTGTTTTCATTACTTCAATTCTTTCATTACATTCAACCGTTTTTTGGACTAGTGATAAATTATATGTCCTAAGATAAATAGAGGTAAATAGAAAAAGACCAAAAGATAGCACAAACAGAAGTAGTGCTAATGCTGTATATTTTAATCTTTTAATCTTTCTTTTACGTACCGCCATATATCCTCCTATAATCGATGTAAGACTCTCAGTTTAGCTGAATGAGCTCGATTATTTTCTAAACACTCTATCTTACTTGCAACGATTGGTTTTTTACTAATTAGTTCAAACTCTGATGTTTTAATATCTTTTGGTAAGATAGGTATTCGCTTATCTAATTTGTCAACTTCAATTAAATCTTTAAACATATTCTTGACGATTCGATCTTCAAGTGAATGAAATGAGATAACACAGAGTCGACCATCTCTTGCCAATAGATCGATTGCAGATACTAATCCTTGTTTTAATGACTCTAATTCTTGGTTAACTTCAATTCTTAAAGCTTGAAAGGTTTTTTTAGCTGGATGGCCTTTTTTATTTAGCTCTTTAGCCGGCAATGAGTCCTTTATGATCTCTACTAACTCAAATGTCGTTTTTATTTCTTTGATCGCTCTTGAATTTACGATCTTTCTGACAATGTTCTTAGCAAATTTTTCTTCGCCATATTCATAAAGGATTTCCAATAATTTTTTTGGTTGATATGTATTAACAACCTCATAAGCACTAAGTGCTTGATTTTGATCCATACGCATGTCAAGATAAGCATCATATCGATAACTAAAGCCACGACTTGGATCATCAAATTGAGGAGATGACACACCAAGGTCTAATAAGATGCCATCAACTTGATTGATGCCCATCTTATTCATTACTGTACTCATATCTTTAAAATCACTGTTTATTAAAGTGAAATTAGAACTGATGTCGCTCAAGATGATCTGTGATTCATTTATTGCTTGTTGGTCCTTATCAAAACCATACAGATGACCATTTTTTAGATGACTTAAGATCGCTTTAGCATGACCTGCTCGGCCCAATGTCCCATCGATGTAAATACCGTTTTCTTTGATTGCTAGATTATCGATAACCTCATCAAGCAACACACTTTTATGAATCATCTTATAAACTCCGTAAGACTTTCGGCTATCGTCTCAAGTGAATCATCAGCAACATCTTGGAAATTCTCCCAACTATCTTTAGCCCAAATCTCAACATGATCTCCAGCACCAATCACGATACATTCCTTGCTAAGATCAGCAGTTTTTATCAATGAAGGTGGTAACAAGATGCGACCTTGATTATCAAATTCGCACTCAGCAGCATTAGCCATAAAGGTTCTAAGATACATCCGAGATTCTCTTTTGGTATTAGGTAATTTGATCAATTGTTCGTAAATCGTTTGCCATTGGCTCACAGTATATACACTTAAACAACCATCAAGCCCTCTAGTAACAACGATGATACTTCCTAGCTCATCTCTAAATTTAGCCGGTATGATGATTCTTCCCTTATTATCAAGGTTATGGTGATACTGACCCATGAACATAGATATACCCCCACTTTTTACCACTATCTAACACTTTCTACCACAATTATAGCCATTGTTTATTGATTTGTACAGTGTTTTAGTTATTTTTCACATAAAAAAAAGATCTTTCGATCTTTTACTATAAATATTTTTCTAAAATAAATTTTTTAAGCGTTTAAGATATGGTATATTTCGATATTTAGCAAACCTTATCTTTTTAGTTGATAGTCTACATTCGATGTTAACTTTGCTTGCTAGTTCAATGGTCTTATGATCAAAACACATGACAGCTTTATCAAAATCTACACTTGTTAAACATATTTTAGTATCCTTTGGTAATATTAAAGATGAATTCAATGATCGATACTGTTTATGGTGTATTCCTGTTATCTCAGTCAACTGTAATAATGAAAGCCCATCAGTTATGATAGCACCGCCTAAAGAACGATTATAAGCCGTAGAACCAAGCTGTGTAGAAACACAAAGCCCTGTCCCTCTAAATGTTTCAAACAATTGATTATCAATAAAGACATCGATCAATTGTGTTTTATAGACATTTTCAATCCGCATCTCATTTACGGCATAGAACACTTGTTTGTCTATCTTAATTTTAAGCAAAGGCATTTGAGCGACACTTGGTACAACAGTAAGATAGTCATCAATACACTGATCAATCTCCTCAGCTTGATAATCGGTAAAGAAACCTAATGTTCCCGTATGTATCGCCACAAAGTTTATCTTATCGATCATGTGCATATAATGGTGGACAGCAATTAAAAATGTACCATCCCCTCCAATCACAAAAACCGTTTTAGGATCATCGATATCCTGGTTTTCTTTACCAATTCTTTCAATCAAATGTTTAGCTAAAGCCTTTGATTTTTCATCATGTTTAAATATTACATTATATTTTTGCATATTATCACCTATCATTACTATAACATACAAAAAAAGAATCTGTTGAGATTCTAGTTTTGCTTTCCGGCATAATAGCCACATTCACACATACGATGAGCGAGTTTGAATTCACCGCATGCAGGACACTTAGCTAGTGTCGGAGCAGCTAATTTATAATGCGTTCTACGTTTGGCTTTTCTAGTTTTTGAAACTCTTCTTTGTTGTACTGCCATATCCTTCTACCTCCTAATCGTCTTTTGGTCGATAATCTAAGATTTTCGCTAAGCGAGGATCAACCTTATCGCTTTGTTTGTTAAGATCTTCTTCTTTGATCACTTCCCAGCCGATTCCTTTGGGATATTCTTTTAATCCTTCTTTATGAACATTCCAAGGAATATCCATCATGATCAGCTGATACACAAGTGGCAATAATTCGATCTGATCGCCCTTTACTTCATACACGTCTTCATCAACGTCTTTATTGAAGGCAAAGATCTCACTGTCAGCTATATGAAACTCTGTTTTAACATCTTCAAAAGTGATCGAGCAAGGGAGAATCATTATACCATCAATTACTAAATCAACGTACAGGCGCTCTAATTCGCGGTCATAGTGGCATTTCCCAGACACTTTGACGTCTTTTAGATCCTTTAATCGATCATTAGCCGCAAAAGTCTCTTTATCAAACACGATATCCTCACTAAAAGTAAATGATCCATCTTTGATATTCGCTAGATAACTACGCGACCATTTCAACAAACTCACCCTTTTCGTTAACGTATCATATTATATGCAATCTGATTAAATAAGTCAAATAATATCACTAAAAACTACAAGTCGTTTTTTACTATCTTAGATATCAAACATCAATCCCTAAAAAATGTTTAACAGCAAGCCCAATCACAAACGATAACAAGGCAACACCTAAACTGATCGCTAACATCTCACTAACCCGTTTTTTGAAATTTAAGCCTTTTGCGACCGCAATATAGTAATTGAATACCACGATGATCATGACTACAACCAATAACAGACATAGTAATGCTAGTAAGTAATTATCATTGGAGAACACAAGATAAGGCGTTACCATGGCGATTACTGTAAATAAATAAGCAACACCGGTATAGATGCTTGATTTTACAGCATTTTCATCTCCTTCACTACGCGCTGATAAATATTCACTACTAGCCATAGATAAAGTAGCTGAAATACCTGTAATCAGTCCTGATAAGGCTACTAACTTAGTATTCTGTAAAGCTAAGGTCAATCCAGCTAATGTTCCAGTTAATTCAACAAGTGCATCATTTAACCCTAAGACCATTGATCCAACATATTGTAATCTCTCTTCATCCATCATTTCAATCAATGCATTTTCGTGCTCGTGTTCTTCATTTTGAATCAGACTGGCCTCAGGCACTTCCTTCAACAATTCTTGATAAACACTTTGCGCAACTTCTTCTCCATTCTCCATTTTTTTTATCACAAAGGTGAATCCCAATATTCTTGCTAAAATAGTAAAAAGAGTAATCTTAAATCGATTAGGTTCTATCTCTTTTTTTGTATATCTAGCCCAGATGCCATAGTGTCTTTTTTCTTCATTAGCTATCTTCAGCAAGATATCCCGATTCTTTTCATCTTTGATTCGCTTAGCGATATTACGATAAATATAAAATTCCGTAATCTCATTTTTCTGCATCACAATAATAGTATCTAATGCTTTTTTACTTATTTCTTGTGTCATAACTTTCCCCTTCTAAACATTCTAATTATTTAAAAATGCTAATATTTTAGTAAATACTTCAATTCGGTTCTTTTCATTCAAGATCTCATGACGTAACTTTGGCATTAATTCACAAGATACATTTTGATAACCTATTGATTTCAGATGATCAGTGGCTAAGTAAAGTTTCTTAATATCAATCATACACGGATCTTCTTCACCACTAAAAAAGGCTATTTTTAGATTAGGATCAATGATTCGCCAACCATCTTTGCTATAAGCGTCTTTGATCCCCCAAAACAGATCAAGATAACCTGAAACAGTGAAGATAAAGCCACATTTATCATCTTCAATATAATCTTTAACGTTGTCTTTATTAACAGTTAACCAATCAAATTTCGTTTGCGGTTGCTTAATGTTCTTATTAAAGGAACCAAAACTAAGTTTATCTAAAAGTTTACTTTGATGTTTATCACTAAAGATCAATTTGATCAATTTCGCTAAGATGGTACCAAAGCTTATCGCTGGATCATAACTAGGTGATCCCGTTAATATCATCTTTGTTATCTTATCTGGATATCTTTTCAAATAACTTCTGGCTACAAGTGTTCCCATACTATGACCAAATAAGATTACGGGTAATTTAATCCTTTTTAAAGCCTCTTGTTGAAGTTGTTCAAGATCTTCCAAATTAACGATCCAACCATTTTTATCAGCAAAATAACCATTGATGATCGCACTATCGCCATGTCCTCGATGATCACATGTTAAAACAGCAAAGCCCTGTTTAACCAATTCCTCAGCAAACCACTCATAACGATGACGATGTTCTGCCATACCATGAAAAATCTGAATCAATGCTTTCTCACTATTATCATCATAAAATAATGTGCCATAAAGTAATATCTGATCATAGTTTGATCTTATCGAAATTATCTCTTTTATCATTTTGATAGCGTCCTTTTATAAATCATAACTAAATATTCATGAAAAAACAACAAATTATGCTATATTAATGTTGGTGATCACATGAAAATTAGCGGAATTGTCGTTGAATACAATCCTTTGCATTATGGACATATCTATCATATACAAAAAACACGCGAAATAACAAATTGCGATATTTTGATTGCTGTTATGAGTGGAAACTTTGTCCAAAGAGGAGAACCAGCATTAATAGACAAATGGCAAAGAACTAAGGCAGCACTAGATAATGGCGTTGATATTGTCATAGAACTACCATTTATCTATTGCAATCAATCAGCAAAACAATTTGCTCAAGCTGCTATCACCCTACTTAATATCGCTAAAGTTGATTCT
>JAQUCI010000004.1 GCA_028686295.1 Erysipelotrichaceae bacterium
GCGCATAATAAATTCCTCCTAACCAAAAGTAGTTTCCGGGGCTACATTTTGGCATAAAGTGCCGACTATTATTTTAGTATTAATTTGAACAATAGTCAAGATAAATCATTCTCTGCTGTCTTAAGAAAAGACCATAGCATCGCTTAATTCATCCGTCATGTTCAATGAATTGAATTTATCGATCAATCCACGAACAGTTAGGGATTTTTTCGCTTCACCATTAAGATCTAATACGATCTTTCCTTTATGAAACATTAGTAAACGATCACCCAATTCAATAGCCTGACGTAAATTATGAGTTATCATCAGAGCTGTCAGATTGTTATCTTTAACGATCCTATTAGTTAGATTAGCTATCTTCTCACTAGTCTTCGGATCAAGTGCTGCTGTATGTTCATCAAGCAATAAAAGACTTGGATTACCCATCGTTACCATTAATAATGCTAAAGCCTGTCTTTGTCCACCAGATAAATTATTAATCTTGACATTGAGTTTCTCCTCTAATCCTAGATCAAATTCTTTTAACAATGTGATAAAATGATCAATTTTTTTATCATCTATCGCTTTACCTAGACCAAATCGTCTATTTTTATTTTCAGCGATCGCTAAATTTTCTAATATTGTTAATGAAGGAGAACTACCCAATTGAGGATCTTGAAAGATTCGAGCAAAACGTTTAGCTCTTTGAAACTCTGGCAATTTTAAAATGCTATTACCATCAACCAAGATATCGCCAGCATCAGGTAAAAGACTACCACAAATGATATTAAAAAGTGTCGATTTTCCACTTCCATTTGATCCAATGATCGTCACAAACTCACCCGATTCAACCTTTAGATCTAATTGTCTGTATAATACCAATTCATTAAATGTACTAGGATTAAATACTTTGGTAACATTTCTTAACTCAAGCATGGTTTCTCCTTTCAGATTTCTTCTTTGCTTTATCATGTAATACGATCGTTGTCACAAATAGTATGACCGTGATCAGCTTTTCAAAATAAGTCGGTACACCAATCTGTAATGCTATGCCAATCGCCAAACGATATAATAATGAACCAATCATGACCATTGTCGTTAATTTTAAAAAAGAAAAACGATTAAAGATACTTACTCCCATGATTACCGAAGCTAAACCAATCACTACCATACCACTACCAACACTTAAATTATATACCTGTGCGTATTGAACATATAAAGCACCAAATAATGCCACTATGCCATTAGATAATGCCAAGGCAATATATTTCATTTTACCAATGTCTTGTCCTAAAGCAGTCACAAGTTGTGGATTGTCTCCTGTTATCCTTATTAAAAACCCTAATTTCGTTTTTAAAAACCAATCAATCACTAGTTTAACTAAAACTACGACTACCAACAAAATCAAACCAAATATGATTGACTTTACCAATGTACGGTAAGCTAAAGGTTCGATATTAGCTAACAAAGTTGGTAAATTGAATATCGTTTTTTGTGCAAATAACGGTAAGCTGGCTGTATATCCAGCTATCAATAGATTGATAGAATACAAACCACTCATTACTAATATCCCACTTAATAAACCACTCAATTTAAACTTAACATGGAGTAAGGCTGTCACTAAGCCAGCCAATACTCCACTAATAAAACCACCTAATAACGCTAGTAATGGATTTACATTATTCATCAGTAAGACCGCACAAGTCACTCCTCCTAAAGGAACAGTTCCATCCACGCTTAAATCTGGAAAATCAAGGATCTTATAACTTATCATTACTCCCATAGCCAACAAGCTATACAATAGTCCTTGGTTGATGATCTCAATATAGACTAACATATCAATCGACTATCTCAGCTCTTTCTATAACCGAAGCAGGTAATGTTATACCTAAGCTTTCAGCAACAGTTTCACTAACAAACAATTGAGTCGCTCCTTCTGTAAGAATAGTCAAAGTTTTAATATCAGCTTTATCAACCAATACTTTTTTGATCATCGATCCAGCTTCTTTTCCCATATCGAAGTAACTAAGACTATCAGAAGCTAACAAACCAGCTTCCATTTGTCCACTTTCAGCAGCAAAAACAGGAATCCCAAAATCATTAGCTTGATCAATAATCGTAGCAACTGAACTAATGATCTTATTATCGGTGATCAAGTATAAAGCATCAGTTTCACTAGCTAATTGTTGTGCAGCCAAAGTAATCTCACTATCTTGTGATATGCCCTTTGCAACTACCTCAATACCCATTACTAATGCTAACTCAGTAGCTTGATCAACTTGAATCTTGCCATTGATCTCAGATAGATTGTAGAGCATACCAATACTTGAAACCTCAGGCAATATTTCTCTGATCAGTTCTAATTGTGTCTGGATAGGGGCAGCATCTAATACACCAGATACATTAGTGTTAGGAACTTCATTAGATTCTACTACTCCTGCAGCTATTGCATCCGTAACTGCCGCAAAAATGATTGGGGTTTGACTATCTCTTGTTCCACCAAAGGCAGCTGTTAAACTTGGTGTTGCAACTGCATAGATCAGATCTACTTCGCTCTCAACAAAATCTTTCACTATTAGTTGAGCGCTACTTTCATCTGCGTTAGCGTTCTTCAAGATAAATTCAACTTTATCTTCACCGATTTCCGCTTTAACCTGTTCCATCATTCCTTCTACAGCAGCATCAAGTGCTGGATGAGTTACCCAATTCAAGATACCAATAGTGATCAAATCATCACTATCACTTTGTTTAGGGCTACAACCAAATACTAATAATAACATTAAACATAACACGACTAGTTTTTTCATATTTTTCTCCTTTAAATCAAAAAAACCATGTAAATCTACATGGTCTATTTATGTTATTACACGAACCTTTGTAGATTTACCAAGATAAAATGGCTAATATCTACAAAAGATATCAACCTATTTAACTATAATAAAAGTAATAATAGTTCGCTGAGAAAGTCTTAATAGCTAGTTTATCTTTTTTCATGACTCTCCCCCTTATCTTGACGATAATGTAACATAGATGAAAACACAATGCAAGCATTATTTTCATTTATGTAAATTTTACATCATCTTTGATATTTCACCTTAACTAAATACAAGCCTTCAGGTTTAGCATTATATGGACATATCTTCTTATCACAAGCATCTAGCATCATTTTTACTTGCTCAATCTTTACTTTACTCAAACCAGCTTCGATCAAGGTTTGAGTTATCATTCTAACCATATACCTTAAAAAGCCATTACCGATAAATTCTAAACATAATATATCCTGATTAATACTCATGTTGATCGCATAGATCGTCTTTACCTGATCCTTAACTTCTTCATAACTATTTTGACAAAAACTGCCAAAATCATGGGTGCCGACGAATATTTCTTTTGCTCTATTAAGTAAATCAAGATCTAGTCGTTTATTCAACTGCAAAATATGATCACAAGCTAATGGATCATATTCCCCCATATTTATATAATAGTGATACGTTTTTTCAATAACATCATATCGTGCATGAAAATCGTCATTTGCTCGTTTTACTTCTTTTATGTAAATATCTTTTGGTAAATAGCTATTTAATGCGATTGACCATTTATTCTCATCAATATTAAGTTCAGAATCAAAATGAAATACCTGATTTAGTGCATGAACTCCTTTATCAGTACGCCCGCTACCGATAATCCTTACATTATGCTTATGCATCTTAAACAAGGCCAATTCAATCACATCTTGGATAGTATGAGCATTTAATTGTGATTGCCAACCATGGTATCTACTACCATCATAACTGACAATAGCTTTGTATCTTTTCATATAAATATCGCTATTTTGATCAAGCCAACTAGAATCAGAATAACAAACAGAAGAATGATCCTGTCTTTAGTATCAACATGTAATTGCTTATATCTTGTTCTTTTAGCATCAGGCACATAGCCTCTTGCTTCCATGGCATTAGCAAGATCTTCTGCTCTTTGAAAGCTTGACACAAATAATGGTACGATCAAAGACAAGATCGCAGCTATCTTTTCTTTAAATTTGCCTTCCTTAAGATCAACTCCTCGAGATGCCTGTGCCTTCATTATTCTCTGAGTCTCTTCAATCAAGGTTGGGATAAAACGAATAGCTATCGAAATCATCATCGCTATCTCATGGGCTGGAACTTTAAACCGAACAAAAGGAGCTAATAGATCTTCGATTCCAAGAGTCAATTCTAAAGGTTTAGTAGTAGCTGTTAAAATAGTTGTGATAACGATCATCAATACTAGTCTAATAAATATGTATAATGTCTGATAGATGGCACCTGAATATATTTCAAATCCTAAAAATGTGATAATAACATATCCTGTTTTTACTACTAAAACATTAATGACCATTAACATGATCATCATGATCATGATCGGTCTCAATGCTTTAAAAACAAATCCAATCCTTAGTTTAGCCAAACTTAAAGCCAAAAGGGAAACTATAGTAATTACCAAATAACCATAAAACCCAGCCGGGATAAAAATTGCGATCAATAAAAACAGCATGCTCAATATCTTGATCCTTGGATCCAAACGATGTATTAAAGTCGTTCCTGGAATATATCTTCCTAAAGCTATGCTATCCATTACCATATCTCCTTAACGATCGCATCAGTCAATGATTCAAGATCAAGGTGATGACCTTTTAATTCGATACCCTTAGCCTTTAACATCGCTTTAACATTGATGATCGCTGGTGGTGCTATCTTCAATTCATTTAAGATATCATCATCCATAAAGAATTCATCTTTTGTAACATGCCTAATGACGCTGCCTTGATCAACGACCACAACATCATCACTATAAGCCAATACATGTTCCATATTATGCGTCACGATCAATATGGTCTTGTTATATCGTCGGTTTAGTTCAACAAACAACTTCATCATGGCCTTGCTAGACTGAGGATCAAGACCAGCCACAGGCTCATCTAGTACCAAGATCTGAGGATTGATCGCAAGAATTCCAGCAATCGCTACTTTTCTCTTTTGTCCCCCTGACAGTTCTAAAGGTGACCTCTCATCATAGCTTTCGTCAAGTCCTACCAACCTTAACATTTCCTTGCTTATCTTTATAGCTTCTTGAGGTTCAATACCAAAATTCAAAGGACCAAAACAAACATCTTTCAATATTGTTTCTTCAAAGAGTTGATACTCAGGGAATTGAAAAACTAAACCTACCATTTTACGCAAACTCTTTAAATCCTTTACAGGAATATTTGCTTTGATCTTTCGATCTAAAACTTCTATTTCACCAGCACTTGGCAATAATAATGCATTTAAATGCTGTACTAAAGTTGTTTTCCCACTTCCTGTACTACCAATGATAGCCGTTATCTTACCTTCGGTAAAATTTACATTTACACCCTTTAAGGCTTCGTAAGCAAATGGTGTTTTTGGTGAATAAGTATAACTTACTTCTTTAAAGCTAATTGGCATAACTCATCCACCAACCTTTCCATATGTATCTTTTCTTTAAGTTTGATTCCTTTTAAACCTAAAGCCTTATTCAATTTATAGGCAAATGGTACATCCAAACTCAATGCCTTTAATTCCTTTTCCTTTGCCAATACTACTTCTGGCTTACCTTCCATGATAACCTTACCTTCACTTAAAACGATAACATGATCACTATGAACTACTTCTTCAATATCATGTGTGATAGATATGATAGTCATGTCATTTTCTTCATGAATTTCATCTATTAAATCATTTATCTCTTTTTTACCGCGAGGATCAAGCATACTGGTCGCCTCATCAAAAATCAAAATATTCGGAGCCATTGCCAAAACACCAGCAATCGCTACACGTTGTTTTTGGCCGCCCGACAACTTAGTTGGTTCATGTTGTAGATAATCCAGCATGTTAACTTCATCAGCAAAATGATGAATGATATCATCCATTTCTTTTGGGTCAACACAATGATTCTCAAGCCCAAAAGCGATATCATCACTTACTGTTGCTCCAATAAATTGATTATCTGGGTTTTGAAAGACAATTCCAACTTTTTGTCTTATCTTATCAATAGTCTCAGACGATAATTCTAGTCCATCAACGATGATCGTTCCTGCTTTTTTCTCAAGTAATCCAATGACTAATTTGGCTATGGTGGATTTCCCACTACCATTTTGACCAATGATCGTCGTATAACTACCTTTGGCTATCGTGAAAGATGCCTGATCAACGGCATCGCTTTTATCATCATAAGAAAAACTTAGATCTTTGATCTCTAATATATTCACATTCTCACCTCAAAGCCACTTAATTATACTATATTTTAGAAGAAATAAACAAAATTCTTATTCTACAAGATCATCAAGATAATTTTTTATTAATTCCTCAGACAATGTGCCTTTACCATAAGCAGCAATATTACCATCAGCATCAATCAAATAAGTTATTGGTATCGTATTCGCATTATAGGCTATTGAAGCTTCAAGATTAATATCAAAATAAACAGGGAAAGTATAGCCTTTATCATTTATATAGTCTTTGGCATCACTTATTGTCTCTTTTTGTCCATCAGTAACATTAACCATAAAGAAATTTACATCTTCACCATACTCACCATAGATGTTCTGCATGCCAATCAATTGTTGAGCACAATTAGGGCACCAACTTGCCCAAAAATTCAATATGATTGGTTTACCATAGTTTGATGATAAACGCACATTATAACCATTAGTATCTTTCACCATAAAATCTACTGCCGGGCTTACCTCATTGTCATTGTTTTCAGTCTGCAATTGATTATTATCCTGATATCTTTGATTTAAATAATCATATACCAACTTATTAATAGCGATAAAAGCCACTAACACAATTAAATATATCCAAATTTTCTTGTTTTTCATTTGTATCCTCCTAAAAACTCAATATAGCTAAAAATCTACCTAATAATCCACTTGCCATTAACACTCCCATAATAATTAAAATCAAACCACTAATAGTATTTATAATATTATAATGTTTCTTTATCAGATCAAATGTTGACTTTAAGTGATCGATCAAAACAGCACTTAAAACAAATGGAATTCCTAATCCTATTGAGTAGACTAACAACATTACCATACCCGCCAATGTTGATCCTTGATGAGAGGCAAGTAGTAAAGCAGATCCCAAAAAGGCACCAACGCATGGCGTCCAACCTAAAGCAAAGATAATGCCCAAAACAAAGGTAGATAACCAACTATCTTTATGTTTATCCATAGGACCATGATCTTTGATTTTTAGAAAACTTAATTTGATAATCCCTAAAAAACTCAAACCAAATACGATGACGATCGCTCCAGTAACTAAATTAACAACGATTTGATAACGTTGTAGTAGCGAACCTAAGCTACCAGCAAAAGCCCCAAGCAATGTAAAAACTAAACTGAAACCAAGTACAAATATAGATGATCTTAACCAAATAACTTTCTTGTCTTTACTATGCTCATCACCCACAAAATAAAAAACATATATTGGTAACATCGGTAATAAACATGGAGATATAAAAGTAATGACCCCCTCCATAAATGTGATCAAA
This sequence comes from Erysipelotrichaceae bacterium, assembly GCA_028686295.1. GTDB lineage: Bacteria > Bacillota_I > Bacilli_A > Erysipelotrichales > Erysipelotrichaceae > JAQUCI01. The sequence goes on from JAQUCI010000004.1 coordinate 7,534, forward strand.
TAAACCATCTTTACATTCCTTCTCTTTCTAATCTTATAAATTGCTCTAATGATATAGAATTTAATCTTTGATTACACTGATCATTCAAATCTTTACATAATTTATAAAGACTTGTTTCGATATTGTCTGTTTTATCATCTACCTTATTTCTTCTATTTGTCACTCGAATTAAACTCTCATCATCAACACTTAGCATAATTTGATAAAGATTGATGTCGGCAAGCTCCATATTCAACTTATACCCACCATCTGCCCCCATTCTTGCAGTGATCAGTCTTGCTTTCTTTAACTTTGTCATAACTTTTCTGATCATAACCGGATTGTAATGAATGTGACTAGCAATCTCATCACTGTTAACGAAATGCTTTTGATCAATTAGATATAAAATAGCTTTTACAGCGATTAGAAAATCAATGTTCATCTTTATTCCTTCTTATTTCCTTATAAAGATCAAATAACATCCAGCCAGCTAATACGCTAAAACCACCATACAATAAATAGTTGTTGTACACAGAACACGTATAACACCACTGATTTGACCATAGATAATATAGTGATACGCTCATAAGACCCAAAGCTAACAGAATATTAAATATGCGATCTTTATCCTTTATCTTTTTGTGATAAACAATATTTATCAATACCGTCAAAGCTGACAGTGTTAATGCAATAACTAATAAAAATATCATTAATAGATCATTCATATACGCTCCTCAATATAATTGTAATTATAATGATTACAGATATAAACTACAAATTGTTTGCTCATAAAAAAACACGGCTTAGCCGTGTTTATTCAACATTCACTTCCCAAGCTGGTAAGATAACACCTGGATATTCTTGATGGATAACCTCAGCGACTGCATCACTTTGGAAGGCATCAGCGATACGATTGTATAATTCATTATCTACATCTTCATTTCTTACAACTAAAACATTGATCAAATTCGCGACATTCGGATTTGCTTGTGGATCGATTGATTCAACAAAGATCAATTGGTCAGTCTTATGCAAACCAGCAGAAATTGCCACTCCACCATTAATGATTGCTGCGGCAACATCAGGTAGCAAACTAGCTGTCAAACTAGCATCGACCTCAACGATATCAAGATTCAGTGGATTTTCAATGATATCAGCTTTAACACCAAGATAACCAACTTCAGGATCAACAGTGATCAAGCCAGCTGATTCTAGTAGTTTTAAAGCTCTACCACCATTTGTCGCATCACTTGGAATAGCGATCGTATCGTTTTCTTTGATCTCACTTACATCAGTTATATTCTCAGAATATAATCCCAACGGTGCCACTATCGTTTCACAAATTACGCTAAGTTCATAACCAACTTCACTAATCTCTTTATTCAAATAAGCATAATGTTGGAAAGCATTCATATCGATATCACCATCAGCAAGAGCAGCGTTAGGCAATGAATACTCAGTAAATTTTACTAATTCAATAGTAACACCTTCTTCAGCAAATAAAGCAATAACTGGTTTCCAGTACTCATTATATTCACCAACTGTACCAACTTTTACAACAACCGGTTCTGTTTCGGGTTCTTCATTTGAGCAAGCAAACAAAGATAGAGATAATACAAGAGTTAATAATAATACTACGATTTTTTTCATTTTCCTTCTCCTTAATGTGTTGTCTTCTTTATTAGATAATTACCAATGCTTTGGATCAAACTTACGAGGAATAAGATAGTCAATACCGTAACGATCGTCACATCAGTCATCCTTCTTTGAAATCCATAACGGATAGCGAAATCTCCAAGTCCACCACCACCTACGGCTCCCATCATCGCCGTCAATCCAATCAGACTTACCATCGTGATCATTGTTCCTCTGATCAATCCTGGGATATTCTCGCTAAGATAAATCTTAAAAATGATCTGTAAAGGACTAGAACCACTAGCTAATGCAGCTTCAATGATCCCATCATCTATCTCCACCAAAGCACTTTCAACCTGCCGACTATAAAATGGGATCGTGCCAAACACCAACGGAATAATAGCTCCTTTTACACCAAAACCTGTTCCCATGATCATTCTTGTAAAACCAATCAATAAAGCGATCAAAATGATGAATGGGATAGAACGAAATACATTGATCAATTTATCAAATAAGTTATAGATAAATTTATTCTGTAGTATCCTTCCTCTTTTAGTAACTGTTAAGATAACACCAATCGCAAGTCCCAAGATGATGGAGATAATGCTAGAGTATAACATCATTTGTAAGGTTTGCATGATACTTTCGAGAAATTCAATCTCTTTACCACTCATGTTTGGAAATATTTGCGTTACCACATCAAACATAGTGTTTCACCTCCACCCTAACGCCATTTGCCCTAAGATAAGCTAGACTTTCATCTTGTTGCTTACCACCAATAATAATAACAAGCCAACCAATCGGATTATCACCTATCAATTCAATATTGCCAAACAAGATATTAACTTTGATATCAAATTGCTTGATCATATTATAGATAAGAGCTTCTTGCGTATTAATATTGCTATAGCTCAGCAAGATCAAATTTTCATCTTGAGCTAATTCCAATCTCTTACTTGCTAAGTATTCGTCAACTTTATCAATGTTATCAGCTGAATGCACAAACTGTTTAGTAATTTCATAAGTTGGATTGTAGAATACATCTAGTATTGAACCTTGCTCAACCACACTTCCTTGATCCATGATAGCAACCTCATCACATATATCCTTTACTACGCTCATTTGATGGGTGATCACGACTATTGTAAGATCAAGTTTTTTGTTTAACTCCTTCAACAACTTTAATATAGACTGGGTAGTTTGTGGATCAAGCGCACTTGTAGCCTCATCACACAACAATACTTTCGGTCTATTTGCTAAAGCTCTTGCGATACCAACTCTTTGCATTTGTCCACCAGATAATTGTGAAGGATAACTGTCTGCTTTATCACTTAAACCAACAAGTTGTAATAATTCATTAACACGTTCATTAATCTCAATATTGGTCAATCCTGATCCTTCTAGAGGATAACGAACATTAGCGAATACCGTTCTTGAGCGAAAAAGATTAAATCTTTGAAATATCATCCCAATCTTTTTACGTGATTGACGTAGTTGTTTTTGGTCGAGTGTTGTTAAATCTACCTCATCAACGATAACCTTTCCCTGATCCGGTTTCTCTAATAAATTGATTAATCGTATCAATGTTGATTTACCAGCACCACTATAACCAATAATTCCAAAAATCTGCTTAGGCTTAATACGTAATGTTACATCTTTAACCGCTTCTACCTGGTTATCAAAGGTTTTTGATACATTTATAAGCTCGATCATCCATATTACCCCCCTTATACAAAAAAACTCATCCCATAAGGACGAGTTATCGTGATACCACCTTAATTTATAGATACCTCACAGTATCTATCTCATCTAGTACGCTACTTAAATATAGTTCATACTATAGTGCTTTAACGGGCACCCACGTCATAGCCTAGCAAAGCTTCGGTATGCGACTCCCAGACCATCTTCATCACAATTTTCTGCATCCTTTTTCAGCCACCGGATTCTCTAAATCAGTTATTTGCGATTACTTTTCTGTTCACTGTCTTTACGCATATTATATATGATAAATGAAGATTGTCAACATCAAGATGATTCCTTTCATCAGGATTTTGTCCTTTCAAATGAAAACTGCCCGTAGGCAGTTTAGAAAGTAATTTCTTTTGTCTTTGAGACTTTCATAAAGATTATCAATGAGATGATCGTTAACACTGTCAATATGGTAGCCAGTGCTGCCGCAATCCCATAGTTACCACGAGACACATAAGTATAGATAGCTAAGGTCAACGTGATCGTTTTTAAGTTATATAAGATGATCGCTGTTGATAACTCAGTGATGATCGTTACCCAACTTAAGATCGCACCTGATAAGATTCCATTACCCATCATCGGTACTGTCACAGTAAAGAAAGCCTTCATTTTTGAAGATCCTAAACTAATCGCAGCCTCTTCAATCGTAATCGGTATTTGTTGCAATATAGCAACTGATGATCTAATCGTATATGGTATTCTTCGTATGATCAAAGCCACGACCATGATCAACGCTGTACCTGTAAGTACTATTGGCTTGGTGTTAAACGCGATTACCAAAGCAATACCAACAACTGAACCTGGAATTATATAAGGAACCATCGACAACGTATCAATTAGTTTATTCAATTGATTATTACGTCTTACAACTAGATATGATATCAAGATTGCTAACAATATTATCAAGATTAAAGCAATACCACCTATGATAAAGGTATTTTGGATTGCATTTCCCATTCGATCAAATGCTTCATAATAACTCTTAAATGAGTATCCTTCAACAAACAATTTACCAGAAGTGTTTTGGAAAGACGTATATATTACATAAGCCTGTGGAGCAAATGCCACGCCTACAACAAAGTAAGTAAAAGCATGAATCAAGACGTTAAAGATTCCCTTTGCTTTTTTTCGTTCAACTGGATGTAGAGCATTCATTGTAAATTGGAATTTACTATTCACATATCTTTGAAACAGGAAGATCACGGCTGTAATGATAATAGCGATAACACTTATCGCTGCTCCAAAATTATGGTCTGTTCCTACTTCACCGAAATATTGAGCATAAATTTCAACCGGAAATGTACGATAACCCTCACCAATTAATAACGGTGTACCAAAATCCGCAAATGCACGCATGAAAACCAATAATGTAGCGGCTAATATCGTTGGCATACATAAAGGAATGATCACTTTAAAAAATCTCTTTATCCCTGAACACCCCATATTCTCAGAAGCTTCCAATAATGAATTATCAATGTTCTTTAAAGCTCCTGACACATATAAGAATACAAGGGGAAACAACTGTAACGATAACACTAACAAGATACCATTAAATCCATAGATACTACCAATTCTAAATCCAGTTAGATTAAGAATGAGTTTTGTAACAAGTCCATTTCTTCCAAGTAATAAGATCCAAGAATAAGCACCGATAAATGGAGCTGACATGCTACACAGAATGATAAGCACTTGAATTATTGTCTTACCTTTGATCTCATACATATTATAAAAATAAGCTAACGGTACACCAATGACCAAAGTTAAAAGAGTAGCTAAGCTACTAACCTTCATACTATTGATCAAAGTATCAGTATAATATGGCTTACTAAAGAACTTTGCAAGGTATTCTAGGGTAAATCCGTCTTGTGTATAAACTGCTTGTTTTAATAATTTAAATAGCGGAAACAATAAGAACAGCAGATATAAGCCCAAGACACCCAAAGAGATAATGACCCAAATATCCTTTCCGGTTTTGGTACGACCATCACCGGAATCGTTCTTACGTTTAAGAAGCTTATCCATTATATTAGCTTTTCCGGTATGTCTTGCTTCCATATCAGTTACCACCACTCACTTTTTTTAAATACCTATCACCATCGTTTTTAACGCCCTTGACGATGTTTTTACTACCATCTGCAGTAAAGATATTGATCTTTTCTTTTTTAACAGTCAAATAAACCTTAGCTTTCTTAGCGATACTGTTATCGATACGTGATTCTTGAATGATCTCAGCTTTCTCATTGGAATCCAAATGCACAAAATAGTGGGTATTTAAACCCAAAAAGATACTATCATCAACATCAGCAAGGATGCCCTCATTATTTTCTTCGTTTATCACAAATTCTTCAGGTCTAATACTGACAATTATCTCTTGATCATGTTTTTCATTATCAACTATGTTATCCATCTCAATATCATAACCCATTGGGAATTTAATGATAGTTTTATTATCTTTAACTACTAGTTTTGCTTTTACGATATTGGTACGTCCAATAAAAGTTGCTACAAATAGATTAGCAGGTCTTTGATATAGATCTTTTGGCGTTCCAACATGTTGAATATCGCCATCCTTCATAACAGCAATGCGATCACTAACAGCCATTGCTTCCTCTTGGTCATGAGTTACATAGACAGTCGTTATCCCAACACTATTTTGAATCTCTTTTATTACTGATCGCATCTCAACTCTTAACTTCGCATCAAGATTACTCAAAGGTTCATCCATCAATAAGACATCTGGTTTAATAACTAATGCTCTAGCTAAAGCCACCCGCTGTTGTTGTCCACCAGATAATCTTTCAGGCATCCGATCCTTAAAACTCTCGATTTGCATTAACTTCAAGATACTGTTAGTTTCTTTTTCAATTTCATCCTTAGGTAGCTTACGGTTCTTCAAACCAAAAGCTACGTTCTTCTCGACTGTAAGATGAGGAAAGATAGCATAGTTTTGAAAAACCATACCTATATTCCGTTTAGCAGGATCAATATTGTTAATGATCTTATCATTAAAATAAAAACTCCCGCCTTCAATACTATTAAAGCCAGCGATCATACGCAATAATGTTGTCTTACCACAGCCGCTAGGACCAAGGAGGGTGAAAAATTCACCCTCCTCAATATCTAGAGATAGATCGGTAATAATCGTGTTATTGCCATATCGTTTGATCGCGTTTTCGATTTTGATCGCTACACCACTCATACGATATCTACTCCTTCTTTAAATGAATTTAATTAGTTATAAGTTCTAACCATTTTGCTTGCCACTCAGCTTTATGCTCAGCAACAAATACAACATCTTCAACAACAACATTTATTTCACTAAATGGTAATATTTCTGGAGCTGTATTAGTGATAGATGTGATAACTGGGCGAGCTGTAGTTGTAGCTATGGCTTGTTGTCCAGCTTCTGATTGTAAGAAATCAATGAATAATTTCGCATTATCCATATTAGGAGCACCCTTTACGATAGCAGCTGCTGCTGGAATCCAAACTGCGCCTTCTTCAGGATAAACGATCTTAACATTGGTTGCACCATCAACTAATAAAGATACACAAGGATCTTCATAAGAAACGCCAACAGCATATTCACCCGCTGATGTTCCCTTATAAATTGCTGATGAACTTGAGATGATGATTCCATCTAATTGTGCAATGAATTGTTCAACCCATGCCCATGCCGCATCATCATAAGGTTCTTCACCCATGACTAACAACATATTTGATAATTCAGCCCAAGCACTTGATGAAGCTGTTGGATCACCCATGGCGATCTTACCCTTTAATTCAGGCCATAATAATGAATTGTAGCCAGTAAAATCATCTGGATTCAAACCTAATTCTTCAAAAACATCAAGATTTAACAATAAAGCTGCACTACCATCAAGAGCATAGTTTGAGTAGAAACCATTATAACTTTGATACTCTTCTGGTAAGTTAGCATCATTTGGAGATACATATTCTTCCCATAGATCAGGATAAGAATTATACGTTCCAAGATTTGCTCCACCCCACAATACGTCAGCCTGTGGATTTTCTTTTTCACTGTCGATTCTTGTGATACAGTCGCCAGTACCAGCAGAGATTAATTCAACAGTAATACCTGTTTCTGCTTCAAAAGCAGGAATAACAGCTTCAACCAATTTATCAGAGTTAGGTGAATAAATTACCAATTTTTCCTCTTCAACTGGTTCTGGCTCATCTTCGCCACCAGCACAGCCAACTACAGCAAGTGCTAACATAGCGATAACAAGCAATTTCAAAAACTTTTTCATGTTACCTCCTATTGTGATTTCCAATGAAATCGTTTTCATAATTCAATGTTACTCTTTAATACCCTCACTGTCAATTAGTTAAAGGCAAATAATTTCACATTATTTTCACAATTTATTAACAAGTGACCACCACCAAAAAGAGCGATCGATATCGATCGCTCTAAAACGTTAATTATTGAGGTACTATTTCAAAACCCTGATAAACACCATTATTTTGATAAGCTTTCTTAGATATCTCTAAGACTGCTTCCTTGATGTGATCATCGTCTTTTAACACAACCTTCTCTGCTGTGACGACCTCATCATTCTTAATTATGATATAACCTTGATCTTTAAGATAAACTGTCATTTTTTTCTGATCATTTTCATCATTGAAGTTCATATGATGTTTTAATAAAAATATCTTTTCATCCAGATAATTTGCCATTACTAAATCTACCTGTAACCCTAATAAACGATCTCTTTCAGGTTGCGATTCAACTTTCTTTTCAAAAGCTTCAATATGATCAGATACAGCTTGCGCTTTCTCTTTATCTTCTTTTTTAAGATAGTCCAAGTATTTTTTCAAAGCAACTATCGCTACTGCAGAAGTAAATAATATCGCTGGGATCAACTTTTTCATTATATCTCTCCTCTATTATTATTTTACCACCTATCGTAAGTTTATGCTATATTATAGTTAATTAGATGGAGATTCGATAATGTATGATGTTGTTGTGATCGGTGCCGGCATTGTTGGTAGCAATGTCGCTTATAATCTTGGTAAATACCGTTTAAAAGTATTAGTAATGGAAAAAGAAAGTGATGTGGCCACAAAGACTTCTAAGGCTAACTCAGGGATCATCCACAGTGGATATGATAATAAACCTAATACTCTAAAAGCTAAAATGAACTTAATAGGAACACAACTTTACCCCAAATTGGCTAAAGAGTTAAATTTCCCATATCAAAAAATTGGTTCATTGGTTTTAGCTTTTACCAATGAGCAAGTTAAACAATTAACCATATTACTTGATCAAGGCATTAAAAACAAAGTAACTGATCTTTCGATAATCGATAAGCAAAAAGTTTTAGAACTAGAGCCTAACATAAACACTAATGTTAAAAAGGCCTTGTATGCGCCAAATACCGCGATTATCTGCCCTTATGAAGCAACTTTAGCCTTTGCAGAAAACGCTGTATTAAACAATGTTCAATTTCAATTTGATGACGCTGTTGTAACCATTATCAAAGAAGATGATCATTTTTTGATCAATAATAAGATCAAATGTCGTTATATCATAAATGCCGCAGGTGTATATAGTGATGATATAGCTAAGCTTGTAAATGATGATCGTTTCCAAATAACACCTCGAAAAGGAGAATATTTACTATTTGATCGCCTTGATCATTTGTTCAATCATGTTATCTTTCAAACGCCAACCAAAATGGGAAAAGGTATATTGATCACCCCTACCGTTAATGGCAATACCATGATTGGTCCAACAGCTGTTGACCAAACTGATAAAGATGACGACGCTGTTACCCAACTTGGCATAGATATGATTAAAAATTCAATATCAAATATCTCAAACAAGATTGAAACAGATAAGATCATTACCAGTTTTAGTGGTTTAAGAGCCATATTTAAGGATGATTTTGTGATCGAAACGTCAAATAAAGATAACCATTTTATCAATTTAATTGGTATTTCATCACCTGGATTAGCAAGTGCACCAGCAATTGGTGAATACGTCATAGATCTTTTAAAAGAAAACGGATTGAATCTACAACCAAAAGCAAATTTTATGCCATATAGAGAAAAGCCAATACGTATAACTGAACTAAGTAACGACCAATACCAAAAACTAATAAGATCAAATCCTCTTTATGGGAAGATAGTATGTCGGTGTGAGGTCGTCAGTGAGCAAGAGATAATCAATGCGATAAACAGACCAATCAGAGCTATTACCCTTGATGGCATAAAAAGAAGAACAAGAGCCATGATGGGAAGATGTCAAGGCGGCTTTTGTAGTACTAGGATCATGGAACTCATTAATAAACACGCCAACATCCCTATGATTAAAATAAAGAAATCAGGCAAAGACTCAATGATCTTATATAAACAAATTAAGGAAGACGAAAGTCATGATCAAAAATAACTATCAACTCGTAGTCATTGGCGGTGGTCCAGCTGGATTAGCAGGTGCTATTACAGCTTATGAAAATGGATTAAGCAATATCTTAATAATTGAACGCAATGAACAGTTAGGTGGCATTCTACAACAATGTATCCACAATGGATTTGGTCTTCATTTATTCAAAGAAGAATTAACCGGACCAGAATACGCCGCAAGATGGATCCAACAGTTAAATGATAAGAAAATAACTATCATGTTAAATACGACGGTCATCGATATTAATGAGAATAAAGAAATGACAATCGTTAACGAAACTGGGTTAACACACATTTGCGCCGAAAGAATTCTTCTTGCCATGGGTTGTCGAGAACGTACTCGTGGAGCTATCCTAACACCGGGTTATCGACCAGCTGGTATCTTTACCGCTGGATTAGCACAAAAATTAGTAAATATCTACGGCTATCTACCAGGTCAAGAAATAGTGATCGTTGGCAGCGGAGATATCGGATTGATAATGGCAAGGCGTTTGACCTTAGAAAGAGCCAAAGTAAAATTGATAACTGAGATAATGCCCTATTCAAGCGGTCTAATACGTAATATCGTTCAATGTCAAGAAGATTTTATGATACCTTTGCGTTATAACACCACCATCACCAAAATATGTGGTCAAGATCGAGTTACAGGCGTAATGATAGCAAATGTAGACAAAGATCGAAAACCTATTAAAGAAACTGAAGAATTTATATCTTGTGATACCGTGCTATTTTCAGTCGGATTAATACCAGAAAACGAACTCTCTCAGAAGATTGGCATAAGTATCGATCCAATCACAAAAGGACCGATCGTCGATCAAAACCTCGAAACATCAGTACCTGGAATTTATGCTTGTGGAAATGTCTTACATGTTCATGACCTTGTTGATAACGTTAGTAGTGAAGCGAAAAGAGCAGCAATGAGCATGATTAACAAAACAAACAAACCAATTTTGATCAATGTTTCTTTTGATAAAAATATCCGTTATGTCGTCCCTCAAAAACTTACTAATCTAAATATAAATGAATTAATCTTATCTTTTAGAGTAAAAAATGTATACCGACAAGCAATGATTAGTGTTAAGAGTAATGATATGGTCATTTATTCACAAAAAAAACATATTATGACACCTGGTGAAATGATCCAAATAAAACTGATAAGCAAACAACTTGAAATGATTAAAGATGATCTCTTTTTATCTATTGAGGTGAATAAAAATGAATAAAGAATTAACTTGTATTAATTGTCCCATCGGATGTCATTTGATAATTGAACTCGATCAAGATCAAAAACCCATCCAAGTTACGGGTAATCGTTGTATTAAAGGTAAGGAATATGCGATTCAAGAATTAAGTGAACCAAAAAGGATGTTGACAACAACAATGCGTGTTATCAACGGTGAAAAACCGTTAGTAAGCGTACGTACCAGTATTCCAATAGCTAAAGATTTAATCTTTCAAGTTATGGATATCATCGATAATACCAAATTAAAAGCCCCCATTATGATAGGGGACATATTAATACCTAATATTCTAAGATCAAATGTTGATATTATCGCTACATCAAATAATAAATTAGCGATCAATCACCTTGATAAGTAGCCAACCACTCATCAGTAGCTTGATCAACCCAAATATCTTTTCCGTCATTAAAACAAACCATGATCCTAGGTTCTAGTTGATCGTCAGCATAAACAAACGGAAAAGCTTTTTTGCTAGTGGCTGCCCCAAATTTACCATTAGCATCTAGAGCTATGATCGATATATCATCATAAGCGATATTTCTTTCTTTTAAATATGCTATATGTTCATTCATTGTAATTTTGCATGCTTCTTGAACATAGATGCCTTGTTTAATTAACATCACAACCTTAAAGCTAAGACATCCTCTCATGATATTTTCACCAACACCAGTTGCTGCACAGCCGCCAATTAGACTGTCAACGTAATAACCAGAACCAATATTAGGCGAATCTCCAACTCTTCCCTTTTCTTTCATGAACAATCCGCTAGTTGAAACAGCCACCGCCATGTCATCATCTACTTTGCCAATAAAACAAACAGTATCATGCATTAACTCTTGTGATCTATTCAACCATTTATCATAAGCAGTCGTACTAAGCATTTGATACTGTTCAAACCCCTCATTTATCGCATATTCAGAAGCACCTTCACCCGTTAGATAGCAATTCAAATTTCTTTTACTTAGATGGTACGCTACTTTAATAGGATTTTTGATATTCTCTAACGCCGACACTGCTCCAAAACTCATGTTTGTACCATTCATATATGCAGCATCAAGATAAACTTTACCATCTTTAGCTGGTAGTCCTCCATAACCAACTGAATGAACAGTTTCGTCATCTTCAACATTCACCACACCATTGATTAAAGCTTCCGCTAGATCATTTTGATTCTTAAGCGTTTCATAAGCTTTTCTACTACCTTCAAGTGACATTTTCCATGTCGATATTAAATGAAACTTCATACTAGCCCTTAGCTTTGCCCTTTAATCCACCACTATATCCAGCCAAGATATTAGTATCATAAGAATAGATCATCTTCTCTTTTCTTCTTTCTCGATCAATTGCTTGTTTAAATAATCGATCCATTAAAGCTGTAAAATTGATTCCACTATCTTCCCAAAGATAGAATGCCAAAGAACCAGGAATAGTATTTATCTCATTTACGTATATCTTATCATTAGCTTTATCGATCATAAAATCAATGCGACATACTCCACTTGCACCTACTGCTTTGAACACTTCCACAGCAAGTTGTTTTATCTTGGTGGTTTGTTGTTGATCCAAAGGTGCTGGATAGATCCGTCTGGTTGCGGCCATACCCTTAGCGCTACCTTTACTTTTAGAACTTCCTACATACTTATCTTGATAAGACAATATCTCCTCATTTTTTAATACTTTTTCTAAACTGCTAGCTAAACAGGAAAAACTATCACCAAGTACTGAACAGTTTATCTCCTCAAGGTCATTTATCACTTTTTCTATTACCAACTTGCGATCATATTTACTGGCCTCTTTTATCGCATTTTCGAGTTCACTTGAATCATGGACAAACTGAATGCCGATTGATGAACCAAGACAAGCTGGTTTAATGATCACTGGATAACCAAGCTTGTTAGCTTGTGATAGTATTTGTTCTTTTCTTTCGTTATATTCATTACCATAAAGCCAAAACCAATCACATAATGGCAATCCGTTCCCTTGTAGCACATATTTCATTATTACCTTATCTTGTCCTACTCCTGCTGCGATCACATCACAACCAACATAAGGAACTCTCAACATTTCAAGATAACCTTGAATTGCGCCATCTTCACCATTAGTACCATGCATTATTGGTATGATGAGATCTATCGTTATCGGAAACTTTTTATTTAACCATTTTTTATTAATGCTACGTAAAGTGACTTTATCATCTTCATTTATCAGGTAAACAGCTTCCGAATTTTTTTTGACTTCATCTAAATTCGTAAATTCTTTAATCTCTGTCATTGTTGGCGAATAATACAAATTTCTCTTTTTACTCACATATATTGGTATTACATTGTACTTACTTTCATCAATTGCTTTAATAGCCTGCATTGCTGAAATGATACTAATCTCATGTTCAACAGATTCTCCACCAAATATTACACCTACGTTTATTTTCATATAACCTCCTGATATTAATCAAATTGTACTGGACTTTGACCAGTATAGACTTGATATGCCTTCTGTAATTCCATTATCGTATTCTTCTTTGACAATGTGGGCAGATCATTGAAATCAAAAAATCCGACATCCAATGTCTCATGATTATGTTTAAGTTCTCCACTAACGATCTTACCACTAAAATAATGAACATACTCTGATATTAAAGTCGGATAATCTTTATACCGTTCACGTTGAAATATACCAAGTAATTGTGTTATCTCAATGTCTAAACCAGCTTCTTGTTTGACCTCTTTGATTCCACTTTCGCTCGCTGATTCAAAAACGTCACACCAACCACCAGGCACTGCCCAATTACCATCTTGTTTCTCTTTTACCATGAGTAATTTGTTCTCATCATTAAAGACCATAACTCTTACCGAAACATTCGGTGTAGCATAAACATCATGGACATAGATATTTCTCTCATGATCATTTCCAGTGTACTCATGTAATGTTTCTAATGCTAACCTTTCGAGTTCTTCATAGTTTTCTCTTGCATAATCATCTTTAGTATATTTTTGGCCAATCCTACAAATTGCTAATACCTTACTTATAAAAAAAGTAACTTTCATCATCCTTACCTTCTATCTATTAAATGCATCAGGCAGATCATTTTCTAAAAGAATCGTATCATTAACCGTTGCGATGCTATATACAAGATCAAAAGCTTGCTTTACTGTATCAACAACATTGATCTTTGTTTGATCAAAACCAACATCTTTCAATCCTTCGACAATAGAGATTGTTTGATTCTTACCAACCAATATTACATGATCTACCTTGTTTAACATTTGCCTACCAAATTCACGATTAGCTTCATCTTGTTTTTCGCCAAGATCAATCATTCCGGGTGTTATGATAAATCGCTTATTGCTCATACGACTTAATACCTCTAAAGACATCGCAGCACCTTCTGGATTAGAGTTAAAAGCATTATCAATGAATGTATAATCATTGATCTTTTTTAACTGTAAGCGATGTTCAACATATTGAATATCTTTAATTGTACTTTGCAAGTTTTCCCAGGAAATACCTAGTTCTTTAGCTACCGCAACAGCAACCAAGATATTCATGATATTATGCTCTCCTAAAAGACATGTTGAAAAATGATAACGCACATCACACTTATCAACGATAACAAATGTACTTCCTTTATCACTATATTCAATATCCTCTACATGATAATCAACATCACGACTTTTTATACCATATTTTATCAAGCGACAATCATTTTTGATATGATAGTCACGAATATATTGATTATCCATATTTATAAATCCAACTCCATCGCTTGGTAAATTTTCGATCATCTTCATCTTTTCATTTATGATATTTTCCAGAGTGATAAAAGTATTTAAATGTTGTGGACCAATCGATGTTACGATTCCAAAATGTGGTTTTACAAATTTGGTAAGATAATCAATCTCATTAACTTTATCAGCTCCCATCTCACAAATAAACACTTCATGAATCGGTTTAAGATATTTTCTGATCGTTATTGTAATCCCCATTGGTGTGTTATATGAGTGCGGCGTTTGTAAAGTATAGTATTCATCTGATAATACTGAAAAAATAATATTCTTAGTGGATGTCTTTCCATAGCTTCCTGTTATACCAATTTTCTTAAGATAAGGCATATTATTAATGATCTTCTTAGCTTCATTTAAGTAATGATTGTTGATCAATATCTCTATTGGTTTGTTTAGATAATAGACAACAACGATCAATAGCCAACTACTATATGTGCTAAAGATAAATGCTACAGGCCACCATTGAACGGATAAATACCAAAATCCTCCACAAAAAATAGCATTGATGATCAATAAAGTAACGATCTGCCTCTTAACACGTGCTGTAAAAACCAACGGTTTTATATAATTCTTTTTCTTTTCTACAAGATACTGAATGATCACTTTGATTAAAATGATCATTACTATCCAAAATATCTTGATCATATAATTCATAAAAAACATCGGTATCAAAAATAGAACTATGATCCCAATCATTGATACTAATTCATCATAACCAAATTTTCTCTGTTTCAACCAACCAAAATACCTTGGTAGTTCATAGCGATTTTGCTGAAACATATGTAAAGCATGCTTTGATGAAAAAGCCATATTAATAATATTCAGTATGAAAAATATGAACCAAAGTAAATAGCGCATTTTAATTAACTCCAGTTATGCCCAAAAAAACATCGATAACCTTTAAAAATCGCGTCATCTGATGATAATAAGCATAATGATCGTCATTAGCAAAGACAGCCAATCCAGCATTTGGAATTCTCTTTTCCATCAGCTGAGCCATCCATAAAGGTGTAGCATCATCTTTTTCACCCCAAACAAGCAGTACTTCTGCTTGGATCTTACCTAATAGATGACTTAAGTCTTCATTAACGATCTTAACAAAACTTTCACGCATGACCCCGCTTGTTCTTTGATAATCATCGCTCCCAAAATATTTAGCAAGTTCTTCTTGATATCTCTTTAATCTTAATACTTTCAACATTTTTTTGATCAACTTATAAGTATAAACCTTAAGATAATAATCCCACTTACGTTTGTCTTTAATACCAGCTGCTCCAGTTAAGATCATCTTACTCACTTTATTCTCGGAAGCATAGATGATCGCAAGTCTTGCACCAAATGAATGAGCTATGATGATTGGATCTTCGATCGCTAGCTTATCCATAAATGCTTTTAAGCAATTAGCATAATCAAAAACACTATATGGTACAGTTGGTTCGCTACTTAAACCAAAACCAGGTAGATCAAGATTATAAACTGTCGCATATTTTGCCATATGTGTTTCTATCGGCGCCATCAACAGGGAGTTCTGACCCCAACCATGCAGTAAGACCACTGTTCTGTCTTTATTACCAGAACAACTATAATTTATCTTTACATCATTGATAACTATCTCTGCCATATCTACCTCTAACCTTTATATTATATATTAAAACCTAAAATAATAAATGCTAATCATCAATCATTTTCATCACTATCTATTTCTTTATTTACTGTTATATAAGCATCCATGATACGATGGTCCTTAATCTTTTTGATCGATATATCCATCTTCCCAATTTTTAGTTCCAATTGACTACCATCCTCAGGAATAGCTTTAAGTACATCAAACACCAAACCGCCAAACGTATCATACTCACCATCTTCAGGTAATTTAACCTTTAACTGTTCAATAATGTCTTTTACTGTGACTAAACCATTAACACGCCATCTATTATCATTTATTTGCTTTAGATATGGTTCTAATTCCTCATCATCAATCTCATCAAAATCACCAACCAATTGTTCAAGCAGGTCATTCATCGTTATTATCCCACTCATGCCACCATATTCATCGATCACGATCGCAAAATGCTTGCGACTGTTTTTCATATTTCGAAACAGATCATCAAGTTTAACTGATTCAAAAACAAAATAAGCTGGTTTTATAGCCACGCTCATGACATTGGCTCGCGTACGATCAGTCAAACGAAAATAATCCTTAACATCCAATACGCCAATTATATTGTCAACGCTATTATCACAAACTGGATAAATAGAATGACGGGTATCATTTATTAACTTCTCCCAATCTTCATCACTATCTTCCATCCATAAAATATCGGTATCAGTACGATGCGTCATAGTCTCCTCAGCGCTTCGATCATCAAATTCAAATACTTTTTGCAACAATTCCTTCTCTTCAACATCAATAGCACCTTTTTCACTACCCGCATCAATCAACATTCTTATCTCTTCCTCAGTAACGACATCATCTTCTGCATTAGGATCAATTCCAATTAATCGTAAGATACCATTAGTGCTAATAGTTAAAAGCCCTACTATTGGTTTAAAGATAACTGAGATCACATAGATAAAACCTGACATGCTTAATGCCAATTTTTCAGCATTACGCATAGCAACACGTTTTGGTACTAGTTCACCAAACACTAAAGTAAAGTAAGATAAGATCAATGTTATCAATATGACAGCTATCGTTTTCAACGTGTTGACATCAACACCAATATTTAAATTTTGAACCAAAAATACCAACTTATCAGCGAAGTTATCTGCCGCAAAAGCACTACCCAAAAATCCAGCAAACGTAATTCCTACTTGGATAGTAGCTAAAAAACGAGCAGGTTGGCTTGTTAGTTTACTTAAACGTGCTGCTTTAACGTTACCCTCAGCCGTTAGTTTCGCAAGCTTATTATCGTTCATTGTGATAACAGCTATTTCTGCACAAGCAAACAGAGCATTGATTGAAATTAGAAATACTTGTAACAATAATTTATATACTAAAGGATCGCTTTCCAAAAATATAACCCCCCTAGATATTCATTATACCAAAAAAACGATCTTTATTTCATTAATACGGATTAAGTCAAAATCAAGTCTAATATTATATTTATCTTCATTTTTGATCATTTACGATAACATCAGTTACCTCATAACCATTTTTTTGTAAGATATCAACTACTTTCTTTCCATCTAACTGATCAACTCTCATGACAACATCAACTGTTTTATTACGATAAACAGCTAAATGAGATATACTTATATGATTATCCGCCATGATCTTTGCGATCTTAGCAAGCACCCCTACTTCATCATGGTCAACTTTGATCACTATCCGTGAACCTATATCATGATATCCTAATAAATCTACAAATGCCGCAAAGATATCCTTTTGCGTGATAATGCCAACTAATGAGTTTTCATCATCAATAACTGGCAAACAACTAATATCATTTTCCATCATTTTCTCTGCTGCTTCTTCTAAAAGGCAGTCTGGTTTGATAACAATGACATCTTTGATCATGATCATATCAACACTTGTCTTAGATAAAAGATAATTTAATTCATGAATACTAAGACTTGTAGCTTTGCTTGGGGTATGGGCTTGTATCACGCCTTCTGTTATCAAGCCAATAAGATGATTATGCTTGTCGATAACTGGCAAACGATGAAAATCATTAGTAGCGAATATATCAAGCGCTTGACTGATCGTTACATCTTTTGTAATAGAAACAATATTAGTCTTCATTCTGTCTTTAACATACATGATCAAACACCTCCTAAGTACGCTTTTTGTACTTCTTTACTATTTCTAAGATCCACTCCTGTACCTTCTAAATAGATCCGACCATTCTCCATAACATACGCCCGATCTGCAATTGATAAAGCCATATTAGCATTTTGTTCAACAACCAATATCGTAGTACCTTTTTGATTGATCTGTTCAATGATATTAAAAATCTCTTGAACAAGTATTGGTGCCAAACCCATGCTTGGTTCATCTAACAATAAGATCTTTGGTCTTGCCATTAATGCCCTTCCTATAGCTAACATTTGTTGTTCACCGCCTGATAAAGTTGAAGCATCTTGATCTTTTCTTTGTTGTAATATTGGAAAATGTTCATATATCATCACCAAATCTTTATCTATCTGTTCTCTATCATGTACAAGATATGCGCCCATTAATAAATTTTCATAAACAGTTAGACCTGAAAAAACCCTTCTTCCTTCCATAACATGAGTAATACCCTTTTTAACGATCTTTTGGGCAGTCATCTTGGTTATATCTTCATTCAAAAAGTTTATTGTACCTTGCCCTTTATCCAACAATCCTGATATGGCCTTTAGCAATGTTGATTTCCCTGCTCCATTGGCACCGATCAAAGCCACAATCTCCTTCTCATAAACTTTGATCGATACTTTGTCTAATGCTTGGATCAATCCATAATAAACACTTAATTCATTGATAACTAACATTAGTTCTCCTTTCCAAGATAAGCTTTTATAACTCGCTTATCTTTTTTTATTTGATCAGGAAAACCGTTGGCGATACATCTACCATAATCCAAAACATAGATGCGTTCACAAAGATTCATAACTAAGGACATATCATGTTCGATCAAGACAATCGTCAAATTTAGATCATTCTTGATCTTTTTTATTAAGCTTGTCAACTCTGCTGTTTCTTGCGGATTCATCCCAGCTGCTGGCTCATCCAAAAATAATAAAGAAGGAGAACTTGCCAAAGCACGAGCAATCTCTAGTTTTCTTTGATCGCCGTAGGGCAAATTCTTTGCTAGATCGCACGCTTTATCATTTAAATTAACAACACTTAATAATCGTTTTGCTTTAACATCTACATCATCTTCAATCTGATAATATTTATCAGTTCTTAAAAATGTGTGCAAAAGCCCATATTTAATCTTCGAATTCATAGCCACTTTAACATTATCGATAACACTCATATCCTTAAATAACCTGATATTTTGAAAGGTTCTCGCTATGCCCAAACGATTTATCGCATCCGTTTTTTTATGTGATATGTCGACCATATTGTCGTTAACTAACAATTCCACCGAGCCACTGCTTGGCTCATATATCCCCGTTATCACATTAAATAACGTTGTTTTCCCAGCTCCATTTGGTCCAATCAATCCAATTAATTCCCCTTGATCAATATCAACATTGACTCCCGATAACGCAGCTAAACCACCAAAATTTCGATATAGATCCACAACCTTAAGCAGACTCATGATCAGCACCCCTCTTAAATATCGATCTAAATTTATCAATCGTCAATTCTTTACTGCCTAATAAACCTTTTGGCCTAAATACCATTATCGCAACGATTGTGATCGCATAAACAATCATTCTAATAGTTGAGAATCCTTGTAAAAGAGTATTAATAATCCCTAAAGCAATGGCTGCTATAATGCTACCAGTGATACTTCCCATACCACCAAAAACAACGATAACTAAAATATCAATCGATTTCGCAAAGCCAAAAGTTTCAGGTTTGATCACATAAAAGGTATTAGCGTAAAATGATCCGGCTAAACTAGCAAGGATAGCCCCTATCACAAAAGCTCTTGTTTTATACTTGGTCGTGTTTATGCCCATTGCCTCACTTGCTATCTCATCTTCTTTAATACTAATACAAGCCCTGCCACTAGCACTTCTTTTAAAATTAGTGACCATAATCACTGCAATTATCACGCCAAGATAAATTATATTCCAATTGATCAATTTTGGGATATTAGCAATACCCGCTGCTCTATTTGTGATTTGTAGATTAAGAACGATTATCCTGATGATCTCCGCAAATCCTAAAGTTGCGATCGCTAAATAATCACCCTTTAACCGCAAAGTAGGTAAGGCAACGATCAAAGCTACTATTGCGCTGATCATCATTCCCACTAAAACACCTAATATTAACCCACCAAGATTAGCTATTGATTTTGTGATAAGGGCACTAGCATATGCACCTATACACATAAATCCAGCGTGCCCTAATGAGAATTGACCAGCAACGCCAATGATTAAATTTAAACTAACTGCCAAAATTATATTTATACAGATTAATAAAAGAGTGATCTGATAGTAAGCATTTATGATCTTTATATGGATCAAAAACGTGATCACAACATAAATCACGACTATGAACAAAGCCCAAATCATGTTCTTTATATTTAACACTTTTTTCATGATCAAACTTTTGTCCTTTCTTTCTTTCCTAATAAGCCCGTTGGCTTAATGATTAAGATCAATATCAAAATTGCATATACTACGGCATCTTTATACAATGAACTACCATAACCACTAACAAACGATTCAATGACACCGATCGCAAAACCGCCAAACATAGCCCCTGGGATAATTCCTATACCACCAAAAACAGCTGCGATAAAAGCCTTTAAACCAGGGATAGTCCCCATTAATGGATTAATGCTATTATAATAGATTCCAACCAATAATCCAGCAGCTCCAGCCAATGCAGAGCCAACAGCAAAAGTGAAAGCGATAACTGCATTAACATCGATACCCATTAATCTCGCTGCATCGGCATCAACACTTACCGCCCGCATAGCACGACCAATTTTAGTCTTTTTAACGATAAACTGTAATATTAACATCAGTGTGATCGTTGTCGAAAAGATTATTAATTGTTGTAAAGATATTCTAATCCTTC
>JAQUCI010000071.1 GCA_028686295.1 Erysipelotrichaceae bacterium
ACAAATAATGATCTTTCCCGATATAAAATACAATGATGATAGCCCTAACATGAAGGAAGTCTACACCGGGTTTACTCACCTTGAAAAACTATACTACAAAGCTAACAATGATCATATTGGTTTTGTTCCAATCATCATAAACAAAGAAGATGGAATGTTGATCAATACTTCTGTTCTCTACTTTAATGATGAAACATCTTTTGTTTTACAAAAGAATGTTTTAATCAATAAGATAATAGATAGTATCAATTCTAAACAGTTATAAACTGTATTACTTATCAATCAAAGATTATATTAAGTCCAAACTAAAACGTTGCATCACCAGTTTTCTTAAGGTGTATAATCTAATTATAGTAACCTTAGAAAGAGAGGTAAATAAGGTGCGTAAATGTTGGATTTTAACTTTTATTTTATTGAATGTCTTGTTTGTCGCTTGTACTCCAAAAATCAATGATGATCCAGACCCAAATAATAAAGAACCAGTAACCGACATTACCCCTAAAGAATCCGAAGATAATGAATCATTGTATACTAACTACACTTTAGTTGATCAAAAAATATATACATACACTCAAGAGGGAGGAACAACGAATTTCTATCTTGGTAAAAATGAAACTGAGAGTCAAAAGTTAGTTGTCCTTTACAAACCAGCGATCACAATTGACATTTGGGAATTGGAAAAAACGGTACTAGATGATCTATTAGGATATCGATCAACCTACCAAGTTAGATCACTTAACGATCAAAACTATGCTGGAGATACTAGAAAAGACTTTATGACCATTCACTGGCAAATTCCTGCATCAATTGAAATTGGAGCGATTTATGAATTAACTGTTGGTGGTGTTAGTAGAGTAACATCCTATAATGCAAAAAGCTCAGAAGTGTATAGCGACAGTTTTTCTGCACCAGGCATTAATTTCATGATCTATGCCCAAAATAAAAACACTTCACCAATCATAGTGGAAGATCACACGAGTTTGAATGAAGGAATAACATTTGGCACATTAGATGACTACACACCTACTAACGATGAGTATTTATTAGATCGATTCCAAGATGGTTGGTATATTCCAGAACCAAATGAAAATGGTGAGGGCAACGAGGGTATAGCGGGTATAATTATACCTGAATCTTTATCATCATATGAAAGAATAATATTGATCATGATGGTTAGCCCAAATGGTCCAGGATATTTACCTGAGTTTTATCATTACTACATTTATGAGGCAAATGATTGATATGATTTAATGTTGCTTGATTGATGAGTTAGTCATTTACTTTGAACTGGTGGAGATGAGGGGATTCGAACCCCCGACCTCTAACATGCGAAGCTAGCGCTCTCCCAACTGAGCTACACCCCCAACAGAAATAATTATAGCACTATGTATATTTTATTGTACAAACAATATTAAAAAATCCATCATAATGATGGATTCTTTATCATATAACTCTAACGACAATAACTAATACAAAGAAGAGTATACCGATAACTAACGTTGCATTAGCTATTACCTTCTCCGGACCTCTTTCTTTTACATTAGAAAACAAATTAAGTCCACCACTACCAGTGAAAGCACTGCTAATACCGTCAGATTTGCCACTTTGTAACAGGGAAAGAAGTATTAACACAACAGCAACTACCATCAATAATACATCTAACATTTTAACTCTCCCTTCAACGCTCACTAATTATAGCAAATCAAATATAAAAATACAAATATATCTTTTTAGACCGACGAAAAGACAAGATCAATGATCTTGTCTTTATCCAAAGCACTATTTACTTGTATAAATTATAGAAAGCAGCTAAGCCTGGGAATATAGCCGTTTCACCCAATTCGTCAGCGATTCTCATCAACTGATTATATTTAGCGATACGGTCTGTTCTTGAAGCTGATCCAGTCTTAATTTGACCAGCATTTAATCCTACGACTAAGTCAGCGATCGTTGTATCTTCAGTCTCACCTGAACGATGTGATACAACACATGTGAAGCCAGCTTTTTTAGCCATTTCCATTGCATCGATTGTTTCCGTGATTGTACCAATTTGGTTCATCTTGATCAAGATTGAATTAGCAACACCTTTTTGAATACCTTCTTTTAAGATAGCAGGATTAGTAACGAACAGATCATCACCAACGATCTGTACTTTATGACCTATGCGATCAGTAAGTTTCTTCCAACCATCCCAGTCTCTTTCACCAAGACCGTCTTCGATTGATATAATTGGATATTTTTCTACCCATTCAGCATACATGTCGATCATTTCATCAGTTGTCTTGTTTCCTTGACCCGATTTCTTTAGTTCATACATCTTCGTCTCAACATTGTAGAATTCACTAGCAGCAGGATCTAATGCAATACATACATCCTTGCCTGGAACAAAACCAGCCGCTTTAATAGCTTCAACGATTAGTTCTAATGGTTCTTCATTAGATTTACATGCTGGAGCGTATCCACCTTCATCACCAACGTTAGTATTGTATCCACGAGCCTTTAATACCTTCTTCAAGTTATGGAAGATTTCAGCACCCATTCTAATAGCTTCATTAACGTTAGGTGCGCCAACTGGCATAACCATAAACTCTTGTAGATCAACTGATGAGTCAGCATGTGATCCACCATTTAAAACGTTCATCATTGGAACAGGCAATGTCTTAGCATTTAAACCACCAAAATACTTGTACAAAGGCATACCATAGAAATCAGCCGCACAACGTGCAACAGCCATTGAAATACCAAGTAATGCGTTAGCACCATACTTTGATTTATCCTTGGTACCATCTAATTGTAATAACAAGTTATCAATACCATTTTGATCAGTAACATCCATACCAATAATCTCATCAGCCAAGATATCGTTGACATTGCTAACTGCTTTTAATGTACCTTTACCAAGATAACGACTCTTATCACCATCTCTTAACTCTAAAGCTTCTCTTTCACCAGTAGAAGCACCACTTGGTACGATCGCTCTACCCATTGCTCCTGAATCAGTAACTACTTCAACTTCAATTGTAGGGTTGCCACGTGAGTCTAATACTTCACGAGCATAAACATCTATAATAATTGGCATCTTTATTCCTCCTTAGATCACCATCTATAAAACACTACAAAACCAATATAATTCAACTATTTAACTGCATTTGCCAAAGCAATAAATGAGTCCGTCTTTAACGAAGCACCACCAACTAAAGCCCCATCAATATCTTCCTCTGCTAAATACTCAGCGATATTTTCCGGTTTCACGCTTCCACCGTATTGGATACGAACTTTATCAGCAACCTCTTTACCAAACATCTTTGCGACTTCGGCTCTTACTAAAGCACAAGTTGTTTGCGCAATCTCTTTAGTAGCACTTTTACCAGTTCCAATAGCCCAAATAGGTTCATAAGCAATAACAAGTTTTTCCACATCTGCCTTAGCCAATCCAGCTAAGCAATTTTGAATCTGACTTGATACAACCTCTGCTGTCTTGTTAGCTTCAAATTGCTCTAATGTCTCACCACAACAAATGATCGGAGTGATCTTAGACGCAATCAAGCGTTTAGCCTTAAGGTTAACCGTTTCATCAGTATCACCAAACATTTGTCTACGTTCTGAATGTCCAATGATACACCACTTTGTATTTAACTCCTCTAGCATTGGCACTGAAACTTCACCAGTAAATGCTCCACTATCTTCAAAATGACAATTTTGTGCTGCAACGATCAAACATTGAGCGGTCTTAATGCTATCTTGTAAAGCGATAAATGATGTCGCAACTCCAAAATCAGCCTTATCATGTAATGCTGGTTCAACTGTCTTGATAAACTCAACCGCTTCAGCGATTGATTTGTTCATCTTCCAGTTACCTACGATTATTGGTTTGCGCATTACTCTTTATCCTGAATTACGGCGATACCAGGTAATTCCTTGCCTTCCATAAATTCAAGTGAAGCGCCACCACCTGTTGAAATATGTGAGAATTTATCACTATAACCCAACTTCTTAGCTGCGCTTGCACTATCACCACCACCGATGACGGTCATTGCATCATCTAATTCAGCGATAGCCTTACATACTGCTTCTGTACCAACCGCAAATTCATCTTTTTCAAATACACCTACAGGTCCATTCCAGATTACTGTTTTAGCCCCTTGTAGAAGTTTTGTAAAATATTCAACAGTCTTAGGTCCAATATCAAGGCCCATAAATCCAACTGGAATAGCAGTACTGTCAACTATCTTTACTTCTGTAGCATTGTCAAACGCATTAGCGACAACATTATCTTTAGGTAAAAATAACTTACCTTCTCCACGTGCTAAGATATCCTTAGCTAATTCTACTCGATCATCTTCACATAATGAAGTTCCAATTTCATATCCTTGAGCTTTAAAGAAAGTATAAGCCATTCCACCACCAATGATCACTTTATCGGCGATCTTCAATAAATTCTCAATAACAGCGATCTTATCACTAACCTTCGCTCCACCAAGAATAGCTACCAACGGTCTTTTTGGATCATCAATCGCAGCTGATAACATCTTTACTTCTTTTTCGACTAAAAAGCCAAGGGCTGAAGGCAATCTTTCAGCGATGCCAACAGTAGAAGCATGTGCTCTATGCACTGAACCAAAAGCATCAGAAACAAATAGATCACCCAAACTTGCCCAATAAGCTGCTAATTCTGGGTCATTCTTGCTTTCACCTTTTTCATAACGAGTATTTTGAACTAAAACGATCTCACCATCATGCATTGCTTTAACTGCTTCTTCTAATTCTGATCCTTTAGTTACAGGAACAAATGTAACTTTCGCTTTAACCAATTGTGCCAATCTTTCAGCAACAGGTGCCATATTATTTTTAGCTTTATCCGTAGCTGTCTTTTCTGGATCTTTATGATCGACTTTACCTAAGTGTGACATCAATACAACTCTAGCACCCTTTTCAACCAAATGATTGATTGTCGGTAAAGCTGCAGTTATCCTATTATCATCGGTAATAACGCCGTTTTTGATAGGAACGTTAAAATCAACACGAACTATAACTTTTTTGCCTTTAACATCAAGATCTAATACTGTTCTTTTAGCCATAAAAAAACCTCCTTTTTAACACTAAGATTATATCATTATCACTCATATAAGTAAATTGATAAGATAGCTATTGTTTATTTTTTCACAACTTTGTCGCTTTAAATTAACAAGAATGATCGATCATATGATCGATCATTTACATAGAGATCTGAACGTTCTCTTTTTGTTGTTGGTCTGCTTTATAAAATGGTTTTGCCACCAAATTCATCATCGATCCAATGATATTACTCGGAAAAGTTTGAAGACCCGTATTAAACTCTTTGACACTCTGATTATAAAGACGTCTTGCCGCTTGTAGATGTTCTTCAACATCAGCGATCACTTTTTGTAAATGTAAGAAATTAGTATCGGCCTTTAAATCTGGATATGCTTCAGCTAACGCTAATAACTGCCTCATTTCCGAACTTTGCCTTTCATCAGCGTCACTCATTCCTTCTAATGAATCTTTTCTTGCTTTGGTGATCGATACCAAAACATCCTTTTCATGCTTTGCGTAGCCTTTTACGACCTCTACCATGTTAGATAAAGTATCATATCTTTTACTTAAAGCAACATCAATATTAGATAAAGCAGCCTCAGCCTGTAAATCTAAACTCTTAAATCGATTGTACATCGTAATTGATGATCCAAGAAACATCAATAAGATACCCAAAATAACAAATATCATATAACCTCCTATTTATACAAACTTACATCTAAGGTAAGTTCATCAATTACCATCTTGATCAAATTAATATCATTTTGTACTGCTTGTCGGTAGTCATCATCAATTGCTCTAAATATCGATGGTTCAAACGCATCTTTATTATTATAAAGCGCCAAATGTAACTGATTATCGATAAACCCTAACACCAAGTTTCCTTCAAGACTATCATCAAGTTCCATAATCTTTTCCATAAAATGTGGCGTTAAAATATAAAATGCTTCATGCTCATTTGAAGCATAGATATTAAACCTTTGATTAAAAACCTCATTTTCCAACTTCAACTTATTTGTCTCAGGTCTATCACTAAAGAATCGCAAAGGACGTGAATTACCAAACAAACGATTCTCATTACTTCTAATCTGCATATATCCAGTAAAATGCTTGTTAAAGGTATATACCATATATCTACCTTTAAACAAAGTCACCGTTGATGAACTCTTGCCGTTTTGCGTCCTTTGTTGAATATGAACATCGGCCTGTCTAAACTTAACATCATGATAATCTCCAGATAAAAGGTCATTACTAGCATAAATATTTCCCATTGATAATAACTCAGTATCCTTAATGAATTCACGACTAAACCCCTCTTTGGCATTAAACTCAATATTGTCAAACTCTTTATCAAGCATACTCTTCACTATTTGATATTTCACTTGTGTCTTATAATCATTCGCAAATTTACTGTATACAAATAGCATTATCCCTGTAGCGATAAAAAATGGTATCACCGCCAATGAGCGATAAGAAAAAAAACTCAAGATGGAGATAATCACCATGATGATCATCCCAACAAACGATAACAATGCTTTCTTTCGTAATTGTTCAAGATAACTATACTGTTCCATTATTTCCCTTTCTAATCTTTATGATGACATTCAATAGATAATGACCAATCGTAGCGTTTAAGAAAATCATAAAACTAGCTTTCATCATCCTAACTAATACATTCATGATATAAGGTATACCATACATTACATCTAACCATAGTGGTGTTAAGATAAGTTGAATACATATCTCGATCGCTAAGACAGCAACTAACCAGTTGGCCATATGATAGCGCGAGTTTTTCTCTGTATAGCGCTTCTTAAAATAATTTATGATAAAGATCAATAATGTTAAGATGCTCAAACAAGCCAAACTCAATAATATCTTTATATCACTAGTGATCATGATCACTGAATCATTGACATTTAACGATTCACTAGCAATAATACCGACCATCGTTAA
>JAQUCI010000072.1 GCA_028686295.1 Erysipelotrichaceae bacterium
CTTGATCATTAGCCTCAAATAAGATCAAGACTGCATCGCCGCCAAAGCTATCTTCCATAGCTTGATTAGATATATAAACAGGATTATCAACTTGAACTAAGGTTTCATTACCAGTTGCTAATCTAAGCTGACTGGCGCCAGCGATCATTACCGCTACTACCATTAACGTCAATAAGAGCGACTTAAAAGGTTTTCTCTCGATCAGAGAACCTAAATAATTAAATATTTTATTCATTACTAATTCCTTCCTAGAATCATGTTGGCCAACTCAGTGGCGTAAGTTTTGATAGAGATATCATCTTCCACTGGTAAATAGAGGAAGGATAAAAAGGAACCCATAAACAAGCGAATGATGAAATTATCATCATAATCTAGTTGATAGGTACTTAATAACTTACCAAAAGTGATAGCCATTTTTTGAATGATATTTACCTCTGTTTGATTAAGCAGATGTTCATTTAAGATAAGTTTGATGATACCACGATGTTGAGCTATGAATGTGATACGTTTATACAACAAGTTAGTTAATTCATCTAAACTGATCTTGCCTTCAATCATAGGCATATCATTAGTTAGTGATTCAAATAAGATTGGCTCAATTCCTGCCTGAAAGATTTCTTGTTTAGAAGAAAAATGACGAAATAAAGTTACTTCTGAAACACCGGCTGCTTTGGCTAGTTCTGCCGTTGTTGTGGCACTGTATCCTTTTTCAATAAAGACAGTCAAAGAAGCTTGAATGATCTGTTCTTTACGAGCAGTAGATGATAAGCGTTTAGTATTTTCCATACATCTCCTTATGTAAGTAAGCACTTACTTAGTATAGGTTATGAACATAGCCTTGTCAATACAAAAAAAGACAAGGCTTATTATCTTGGTAATAGTAATGATATTGGATAATGTCAAATTTACACAAGCTGTCATATAGTTCACAATAAGGATAAATATATACCAATTAACATACCTACATTTCATAATTAGAAAAGAGCAAGAAATGAAATATCTAGAAAAAGAGAAAACAGGAAAAGCATTATTTGAACTACAAGGAGTAAATGGTGAACTGTTTGTTTATGAAGATAAAGTAGTGCTAGAGCGCAAAGGTCCGATTGCTTTTATCATTCATGGATTAAAAGGAACAAAGACTTTTATGTTTATGGATATTGCCAATGTCAGACTTCAGGAAGCAACATCCACCGAAAACGGGTATATTCGCTTTGATATCATTAATGAAGATATATTTGAAGGTGGAGTATTAGGTGCTACTCAAGACGCGAATACAGTAATGATCAAGTATAATCAAAATGAGTTAGCAACAGACATAAAGGAATATATTGACAAACAAAAATCGGTTTAGAGAAGATTTAAGAAATATTAATAAATATGTTTCATGATGTAGCGATGTCTATTGACAGTTTCTTATATAAAAAGACTGTCAACATTAATGTTAACAGTCTAAATATAATAAATATTAACTGATAGCTTACTTACGTAATGGTTTTAAGACTGTAGTCCAAGCGACCAATTGATCCAACATTGAACCTAGGATGTCTTCATGCATTGGATGAGGTTTGAATTCACTAAAGTCGACAAAGTCTGTAAACAAGGATAATTGAACACCTTTTTGGACATCAGCCATTTGTAGTTCTGCCACGATAACCCGTAGGTTTTCAACAGCCCGTACTCCCATTGCACTACCGTAACTTACAAAGCCAACTGCTTTGTTGTTCCATTCGACATTTAAGAAGTCTATGGCGTTTTTAAACGCTCCACTTACACCATGATTGTATTCTGGTGTTACAAAGATAAATCCATCCATCTCAGCAATTTTCTTAGACCATACTTTTGTATGTTCCTTTGTGTAGTTTTGATAAACAGCTGGTGTAGGTTCATCTAGAAGTGGTAAGTCATAATCAATTATATCGATCAGTTCAAACTCAGCATCGGTGCGTTTTGATGCAAGATCATGCGTCCACTTCGCTACGGATTCACCAACACGACCAGGACGGGTACTTCCTATAATAATTCCAATTTTAAGTATATATAATTCCTCCTTTATTTAGTTAATATATAATTACTTCTAATTTAATTATATAAGCAATAATATTTATAGCAATTGAAGTGCTCACAACCGAGTTATTGTGAGCACTTATATATGAAAAAGATTGCAACTGGTAATTGTGCACAGATAAATGTCCATTAGATGCAGAAAGAAAAACGAGTGCCATCTTTTATGTTGGCACTCGTTTATTAACGTTTAATACTATCTAAACTGGATTTTAAGTGAGAAGCTGAATATGCTAGTTTTTGTTGTTCATCGGCGTTAAGTTTTAAATGTACAACATGATGAACGCCATCGCGATTCAATACTGCCGGTAGTCCAATATATAAATCTGGTTCAATATCATAAACCCCATCATTATATACCGATACTGGTAAGATACTGTTTTCATTATTGAATATAGCTTGGGTAATTCTCACTAAAGCCATTCCGACGCCGTAATAAGTAGATACTTTTCTTTTAATGATCTCTTTAGCGGCATCTCTGACTTTCACATAAATCTGATCTAAGTCTTCAAACTTTATCTCATCCATTGACTCAATGACGTCTAACATTGGCTTTGCGCCAACGTACGCTTTTGACCAACAGACAAATTCAGTGTCTCCATGCTCTCCCATAATATAAGCGTGGATATTTCTTGCATCAATATGGATATAATTAGATATTTCATATCTTAATCTTGCAGTATCTAAACTAGTGCCACTACCAAGAACTTTACTAGTTGGTAATCCCGATGCTTTTTGAGCAATATAGGTCAAGATATCAACCGGATTAGAGGCAACCAAGATAATACCATTAAACCCCGATGACATTATGCTTTTAGTCACACTTTCGATGATGATGGCATTTCTATTTAGTAAATCGATTCTAGTTTCATCTGGTTTTTGCGAAACACCGGCGGTGATAACAACCAAATCAGCATCTTTACAATCTTGATATGTGCCTGCTTTAATTAACATCTTCCTTGGAGCAAAAGCTAATCCATGGTTTAAATCCATAGCTTCACCTAGTGCTTTTTCTTGGTTAACATCAAT
Organism: Erysipelotrichaceae bacterium; assembly: GCA_028686295.1. GTDB lineage: Bacteria > Bacillota_I > Bacilli_A > Erysipelotrichales > Erysipelotrichaceae > JAQUCI01. The sequence continues at coordinate 3,091 of JAQUCI010000072.1, forward strand.
TAAGACCAATTCTTCTATAGTACCTTGATTGACGAGTGCATAACCGTAAGACATACCGACAAAGCCGGTGCCTACTATAACCACTTTACTTCTATTCAAAAGTATCACTTCCTTTCAAATTTATGTTATCACAGACACATAAAAAGGATGTTGTATATGCTCAAATAGAAAGAGTTGCAGATTATCCTTGTGTAAACGTAATTATTGAATCGCATTTTTTATAGTGTAAAAGCGATTTTTAAATCTGAATATATATTCAATGTTGTCAATATAAGTATTCTCACTATATAAAAATGCACCATCAAAGCACTATCTTGCTTTATAGTTGTTTAGTTATTAATTTTTAATGAACTTATATCAATGATATTATCCTCAGAAATTGAATGATAATACCAATTATTATCTTCAACGTTATAGATTAAATCCCAATTAGAATCAGAAGTTAAGATTCTAGTTACTCCGTTTTCGTTATCTACCTCAAAATGATAACCATCTTCTGGACTTATCCTTAGTAGTCTACCAGATGGCTTATAATGAACATGAGAAATCGGTATATTCCACTCATCTGGTTCTAAGCCGATATCTGTATATCGGTAGTCTCCCCAAGTTCTGCCATAATGATTGTTATCTAAGTAATAATCGTTGATTTTTGAGATTATCGCTACGGAAATCTCATCAAATGTACTTCCTAATGATGTTAGTGGTGTCATTACTCCATCATTGATCAATACCCATAATTGTTCATTAATTAACCAAGAGAATTCGGAGTCTTTGTGTTTTGGTACAATAACATTGTTTAATAAACCATCATTGACCAGTTGTTGAAGCCTTTGCTCATTAGTCTCATATCCCATAAAAATATCTGACTTTAAGGTGTCATTTTTAATACCATAAAGTCTAGAAACTGTGTTTAATGTTTTAACTGTAGTACGATCAACTGTTAACTGTGACTCTTCGATATATCCGGCAACACTTATTATTGAGACCGCAGAAATTAAGCTAATAATGGCGATTACCACAACAAGTTCAATTAATGTAAAACCCTTTTTAATGATTGATATTTTCATTTTGCTTTCTTTCGTTTAATTACACCTACAAGTCTAATATGAATTCGTTATAACATAAATATTATTATTAATAAACAAGGTTTGATAAAAAGATTTTCATTAATTTATATGAAAGTGATATTAAGAAACTAAATGAAGATTAAAGTTATAATGTACGAAACCTTCTTTTTAGAACATTTTCTGAATTGTCAAGAGATGATAAAAGATATGACATAACTCACATAAATGAAAATGCAAAAATAAGGGATTACAAAGGTCCAATCAATCTGTAGCATAAGGAAATAATAAATATATCAAATGAGTTAAGTAATCTTAGTGTAATGTTCAATTTTAATTTTATTGATTCTTTTTAAGTGTTATTTAACGAAAACAGGACTACCTGTATCTCTTGCATACAAAAACAGACCTTTTTAAACAATGAGTTATAAAAAGCCATACTGCTAGACAAACTTTACTTTAATTAAGTGATTATAGTTGAGAAGATTGTGCTCAATGTTTGAATGCTAACAAAAGAGAATTGAATTCATAAAGAATGTTAAAGATAGTAAACTACTGCTAGAAAAGAAGAATCTATTATAAGAACTAATAACAAAACATGTTAAATTGAAGTGAAAATCATGAATCAACGAACCTATTAGATAATCAACAAAATAAAAGTATAGTGAAATTATTGGTTCGTATTATGTGTTTAATGATGGCATTTTTATACTGAAGAAAAATCTTTATGATATCACATATCTTTCTTAGACTTATTGCTGTTTCTTTATTAAAACGGAATTAACTTTTAGAATTCAATTTAGACACTATCACTCTTCCAATTTAATAGCTTATGGTGCTAATATAGTAGCAGTAAGCAAAAGATTAGATCATTCAGATGTAAATATGACTTTAAAACTTTATACTCATCTAATTAATTAATCTGAACATGAGTTGATTACGAATTTGGTATATCTATAATCAAGCGTGTGAATAGTATTATTACAATAATTGGAGGAAACTTCAAAATATGAAAGAGATAAATAAACAGCATAGTAAAATAACTCCAATATTATTGTTTTTTGTAATCCTGGTTATGTTACTAATAATTCCGTTTTGTTTTGATTTATATAGCTGTGGTTTATTAACGAAAGCAACGAAAAATTTTTAACACTTTTATACGGTTCGCTAATTGGTGGTTTTTTAGCCGGACTAATAAGTCAAATAAACCACTTCTTTATATCAAAGGAACAATCAAGCATAAGAAAGAAAGAACTAAAATTACAGTACTTACTGATTATCGATGTTGATGTTAGAAAAGAAAAAACTCTTCGATTAACAGAAGATACGATTTTCTTTGACTTAGTAATGAAAAACACTGGAAGGGGAGAAATTTATCTTGATAATATAGAAATATTCGCTAATGGAAGTAGAGAAATTGATAAAAATGAAACTCAAAGATTATTACCTAATGAAGAAAAAACATTCTTCATTGGAGCATTTATAAATGATTTATACAAAATAGATGAAAATCAATATTCTATAAAACTAGAAACAGTAATAAAGTGTAGAGATCTATATAAAGAAGGGATAAAAGATATTTTGATAAAAAAGAAATTAGTTTATAACACACGTTTTGAAGTATTTCATCAAATAGAAACAATATCTGACTCTCAAAACTCATATATTAAGTAGAATAAATAAAAGCAACCTCATGTAAGTAATTGGAGTTTCTCATCAAATAATAGACTAAATTTGTAATTAATTTTCTTATCAATATCTTCTCACTAAACAAAAAAAACCACCAACAAGCGGTATATTGCTTTATGGTGGAGGTGAGGAGAGTCGAACTCCTGTCCAAGAAAAGTCCCACATTCAAACGTCTACAGTTTAGTCTGTTATGGTTACCGTAAGAGTTAGTAACAGACAACATCAATTACGGTTCTTCTGTTAGGTTTTTGTCGTATCTTTACAGAAGATCAGATACGCTTATCCATCGTTTCTGACGCTAGGTTGATGACCAATGGACAATCATCAGAAGCGCGCTGAAGTCTATTGTTGACTAATTAAGCAGCGAAAGCTAAATTTCTGTTTCCAGTTATTTTTGTTTGATTATTAGGTAATCACTCCACTGCAGTTTGAATCAAACATGATCCTGTCGAAACCATGACACCCCCATTTTGAGAGCAACCATAGTATAATATATATGTATAATTACGTCAATTCAATTGCTTGAGTTGATGTGTACATTAATTGATATACGTCATGGATTATACTATAATTCACCCGTGGGAGGAACACTATGGAACAATATCTCTTATATTTTATGGCTATTGGTCTTGTATTTTGGGCTCAAACTAAGGTCAAGGGTGCATATACCCGTTATAGCCAAATGGAAACAAGTAGTAGAATGAGTGGTGCGCAGGTAGCTCGCCAAATTTTAGATGACAATGGATTAAGCGACGTTGCAGTTAAAACTAGCAAGAGTGCTATGTTGAGTGATCATTATGATCCTAAAAACAAAATAGTATTTCTTTCACCTAAAGTTTATGCGGAAACATCCATCGCATCAGTTGCTATAGCAGCTCATGAAGTTGGACATGCTATCCAGCATGCTGAAAATTACAGTGCTATCGTTGTGCGTAATGCGATCCTTCCATTTGCGATCGTATCCGGAAATGCTGGTTGGGTCGTCTGTTTTATTGGTCTTGCCGCTTCTTTCGATTTATTGATTTGGATTGGTCTTGGGATGTTAGGTGTTATTGCTTTGTTTCAGTTGGTTAC
>JAQUCI010000073.1 GCA_028686295.1 Erysipelotrichaceae bacterium
TGCACTTTTATACTACCAGAAGGAGCTTTTTTTGTCAGGAATACACCGCTAAAGCTCTCCGGAACCCCCAGACTATCTGGGGGTTTTATTAACAACAAAAAGCTCTTCTGAATAAGAAGAGCTTTATTATGGAACATATCATTCAATAACAAATAATTTCCTTGTAATAGCTAAATAAGCTAACAATCCCGTATAAATATAACTAGTGATTATTGACAAGATAAACTGATTATACATCGGTAAGATATAGATCAATGCATTAAATAGAAGTAACGATACAACAGCAAAGAGTACATAACGCTTATCGTTTTTATTTTTGGCTCTAACAAGCATATAAGTGATAACAATATTTATTACGATAATAGCAAGTGCAACTAGAGCATAGTATAAGACCGTATCAAATGTTGCCGATTGAGCATTACTAATAACTGCCTCAGCATCTTCAATAGATAAAATATCATAAATTGAACCATTGTTGATCTTTATTGCATAGTATAGATTAGACACCATCATCATTCCCATTGAAAATATAACCTCACCTGTACCAAGACCAACAGCCATTGAGACAACTTCTTTTTCTGAATGAGAGTTAGGTAAAAGGTATTTAAATGAGAATTTACGGCCATATACAGCAATTATCGATATTAACAATACAGATAAAGGTATTGTAAAAGCAGCTTGTGCTAATATAGGATTATCTGTTAGCAACATAGCAACAAGATTTAGAAGAGGATTTAAGACGAATAAATTCAGCACTAAGAAAATAAACATCCCCATTAATAAACGAACAATATCTAATTTTTTATATATCAATCCAACAACTATCAGCACAACTGGTACTACTATAGTCGTAATGCTTGCTAGATACAAGCTAAACATAGTCAAAGAATTAATCATAAAATGCCTCCGTGTTGGTATTATATACGAATTTTAAACTCATGTAAAAATATTCAATCATACTACTATTAAAAATTAAAATGGTGCGTTGTCATTTTCGGGCTTACCGTTCATTATCAATCTACCTGCTTTAGGCATTCTGATCGATTTCAGTTTTCTGACATAGTTAAATAATGCATCATGCATGGTAATACCAATATCTTCCCAATTAAAACGGCTAGAGAATAAAGACGTATCATTACCACCACTTGCCATATACTGACTTGTAGCGATTGTATATGTGTCATTTAGTCTTATTGGTTCATTATCATCTAGTAATATTCTTTGTACTTTAAATGGACTTTTTTTGCTATTATCGATCTCAACCACTAATCCTGAGAAAATAAGAGTCGCATTATTACCATAACGATCAGGCTCATAAACAAGTTCAAATAGATCCCAGATATCTTGTCCTTTAACTCTAGTTATCTTAATCGGATCATTAAATCCATTACAAAGCACTAGATGTTCACGCGTTATATCACCCTTTAAAAGAGTCCCACCACAACTAGTAGCGTTCATATAAGCAATTTGTGTTCTTGCAGTTGCCCTTAAACAATCACTCATAAAATTACCAAGCGGACTTTCATATGACAAACGCATTGATAAATCATTTTCATTATAAGCAAGTACTTCTTCAAAAAAATGTGCATATGGTCGAGTAACCTTCTCAACAAATGTCTCTATTTCTTTATTATCGACCAAAAACTCACCATGCTTAACATCAATAACCCGTGCCTTTTTACTCACTACTATTCTTTTTTCTGTATCAAACTGAAGTGTAGCATGAGGTAATGAATCTCCGCCAAAGCCACCTTTTAGCACTGCAAATCCTTTATAGATGTCTCCATAATCACCAGGGATATGTCCACCAATATAACAATCAACACCCAAATCTTCAGTGCCATCAATAAAGTCGATTAATTCGCCACCAAGTGGTTCAGTATAAAAAGGGAAATGAGTTGCGGCTATAATAATCTCTGCTCCCATCTCTTTTAGAACTGGTACATATTCATACATAAAATCCTTAGCTGGTTTTACATAATATGGAGCAAAAGCACTCTTTTCAACCATATAAGGAGTATACTCAGTGGTCAATCCTATAATCCCGATCTTAATCCCATCTTTTTCAAGAAGTACATAGGGTTTTGTTCCTTTAACTCTGTTTCCCGTTTCTTTCTCAAAAATATTAGCACATAAAACAGGAAAAGGATTATTCTCAATAGCTTTCTCCAAGAATTCTTTACCATTATCAAATTCATGATTACCTAATGTCATTACATCAGTTTTGATCAAATTTAAGCCTTCCATCACTACTTTACCCTTCCATAATGATCTTGAGATATTGTCTCCAACATCAATAAGCAAAGTACGATTGGGATTTAAACTACGTACTGATTCAATCGCTCCATAAAAACGCAATAAACCCGGTCCTTTTAAACTCTCTTTAAATGTACCATTATAATCTGCATGTCCTAAGATATCAATATCAACCACTGCCATTATCCTTTTATACCCCCTTTTGAAACACCAGAAACAATATATTTACGAGCAAACAAAAATAAAATTATCATTGGTAATACAACGATCGTTGCCGCAGCCATAAGTCTTTCATAACGTACCCCACCCTCAGCAATAAACGCAAAGACTCCAAATGGTAACGTCCTGTTACTTGTACTATTGATGACTAGAACTGTCCATAAAAAAGAATTCCATGCTGCTATCGTATTTAATAAAGCAATTGTAATGATCGTTGGTTTAGCGATCGGAACCATAACCCACCATAAATACTTCCAATCTGATGATCCATCAACCTTAGCAGAATAATACAAGCTATCAGGAATTGATAAGAAGAAATTTCGCAAGATATAAGTATAAAAGATGCTTGCTGTAAACGGGATTACCAAAGCGATCAGATTATCCATTAATCCCCATTTTGCGATCGTTGTATAGTTAGTAATGATCAACATTTCAAAAGGGATCATCATCATCGCAATCAAAACAGAAAAGATAATATTACTTCCAGGAAACTTCAAACGACTAAAGGCAAAGGCAGCAAGGATCGTTGTAAACATTGTGATGACTACACAGGCAATTGTTACCAATAAAGAGTTTAAGAAATAACGAGCAAATGGTGCTGTCTTTAATGCAAAGATATAATTCTCCAGTGTGAAATTTGAGGGGAGAAAGGTAGGAGGTATCATACTAACTTCTACTTGTGTCTTTAGTGAAGATAATATCATCCATAAAAAAGGGAAGATCATGATAACAGCTCCACACATTAAAAGAGTCATTGTAATCAAACTAGTTAAACTTAATTTTTTCTTTTTCATAGCAACCACCTTTAGTAATTTTTCCATTTTCTTTGCATGTATAATTGAATAAGTGTTAATATCATCACTATGAAAAACAAAGCGATAGCACTGGCTGCTGCTGTCCCTAAGCGATATTTAACATAGAATTGCTCGTACATAAAATAAATCACTGTATATAAGGAATAAGCAGGTCCCGGTTTACCATTAAACAAAGCAAACAACTCATTAAACACTTTAAATGCTGTGATCATGTTAACGATCATAGTTAATCCAATCGTTGGGGCCAAGAGTGGAACTGTAATATAAGCAAATGTTTGAGTAGGTCTTGATCCATCCACCTGCGCTGCGATCAGATACTGTTTATTTATATTTTGTAATCCAGCTAATAACAGAATTATCGTAAATGGCATCATTGACCATATTCCATAAACAATTAGTGCTATCTTTGCATAACTTGGATTATTTAACCAATTGATAGCATCAGCTCCTAACCTTGATAAAACAAAATTGATCAATCCATAATCAAAATTAAATAACCAACGCCACACAAGCCCAATCGCAATCGCTGATGTTACCAATGGTAAAAAGTAAGCTGTTTGAAAAAAAGCTTGTAATTTAGTCCTACGATTCAATAAAACAGCAACCAACAAAGATAAAGCAGTTGATATTGGTACCACCCATAGAACATAAGTTATGGTGTTTTTTAAAGCTAAAATAAATGTTTCATTAGTTAAGACATATTCATAATTTCCAAAACCAAAACCAGTAAAGCTACCACTAAGTGCTTTGTAATTTTCTTTCAATGAAATGACAAACGCATTAAAAAAAGGATAGATAGTAAATATTGATATAGAGATTATAAAAGGTAATAGATATAATAATGGTTTTAAATAAGTCTTGTATGTGATCTTAACATCAGCATCAATACTCTTTTTTCTTTTTTGAAGACTCATAACAAGCGTTTTCCACTTTCTGCTTCAAATAAAAAAACACCAAAATCTTTCATACCAACACCAACGATGTCCCCTATTTGAATAGTTTTATCCTCAGTATATGCACGAAGACTACCATTACCATATTTTAGACGCACTAATGTATCCTTCCCTACTTTGTATTTCTCTAATATTTCTGCTTCAAATTGCTTATCTTGATTCAACTTAAGGGCCTCAGCACGTGATGCATAGATCAATCTGGTTCCCGTTGGAATATTGACATTAAACGAAATAATTTCAGTCTGTCCATCAGCCACAAAGCCTTTTTCACTCCATGTTCCATGTACCTGATTAATAGTTGGCGTGCCCAAAAAATCAGCTGTGAATAGATTGACTGGATTGTCACACAAATCATCTACTGTACCAAACTGTTGTTGAACACCCCTTTTTAATAACATGATCGAATCAGAAATAGAACTGGCTTCTTCTTGATCATGCGTAACAAAAATCGTTGTTACACCCGATTCTTTTTGAATACGCCGAATTTCTTCTCTCATCTCAACCCGAAGTTTGGCATCTAAATTAGAAAGAGGTTCATCTAATAACAACAATTTTGGTTTTTTGATCAATGCTCTCGTTATCGCTACTCGTTGTTGTTGACCACCAGATAATTCAGCTGGTTTACGATCTAGATAATCTTCGATATGTACCAAGTTAATGAACTTCATAGCTTTTTCAATTCTTTCCTTCTTTGGTACACCCCTAATCCGAAGTGGAAAACATACATTCTCTAATACTGTCATATGTGGATATAGAGCATAGTTTTGAAACACTAAACCTACACCACGCTTATCTGCAGATAAATCTGTTACATCTTCATCATCAAAGAATATTTTACCCTCAGTTGATGGCAAGATACCTGACAACATATTTAACATTGTTGTTTTTCCGCAACCAGAAGGTCCAAGCAACGCAATCAATTTACCATCATCAAATTCTGCACTAACATGATCAACTGCTGTAAAATCTCCAAACTTTTTTGTTAACTCTTTGATCGTAACTTTCATTATCTCAATATCTCCTTTAATACTCTGCCATCTATATCATTCATTTCAATGCCCATCACAGCAGCCATCGTTGGTGCTTCGTCTACCATATCAGCTACTTCAATTACTACTCCTTGTTTAAAAGCCGGTCCTGAAGCTACTAGTGTCGTTGATTCTACTCTATCCTTGATGCAACTCCCATGAGTCGCTGCACCAGTCTTATGGTTGCCAGGTTCTTTAGAACCCCAAATAGATATTCCATCTAAGTCTTCTTTAAACGCTATATTCTTATTAGATTCAATCACAAAGTCAAATGGACCAGCAAGACCTATTTTCTCACACGCTTCTTGGGCATCATACACAAAGGCCAGTGATATAACCGGATCATCAATCAATGTTTCTAAATAGGCTTTAACTTCAGCTAACAATGCTTCATCGCTTGGATCACTTACTTCAATAAAGCACGCAAGGCCAGTCGAATGACCATAAGCTATATATGATTCAATATTCCCGTCCTTATCTAAAGTGATAAATCCGTTATCCACAAATAATTTATTAATCTTTAATACATCATGTATATCCGTTTGCCCATGATCGCCGATCAACATGAAATTAGTATTTTCATAATCACCGTATCGTTTGATCGTTTCAACCAGGATTCCAAACTCTTCATCGTGTTTACGAAGTTGTTCTTTAGTGTTCTCATGATATACACCATCCGTATGGCGAACACTATCTAGATCACACATCTTAACAAGCATGACATCTGGTTGTCCAAAATCTTGAATTAAATCAGGAGCGATCGCCATTGTATATAAATCTAAACTACGATCATTACCTTTGATGTACCGACCATATTTCCAGAAATACTTGTCCATGAGATTTTTAGTAGCGGCGTTCTCTAGATAACTTTCAGGATTCCATCCTTTATAACTATAAGGAACGATCATTGGCATATTGTAAGTATAATCAGCACCACCGCTTACTGGCCAAGATAAAGAACAAGTCGTCAATCCTGCTTCCCTAGCATAATCAAGGAGGGTTTTACTTTTGACATCTTTTCTCATACCATGCCATAATGCGCCGCTTTGCGCACCACGCTGTAAAATCTCGTTATGGACTATACCATGATTTTTAACGTATTTGCCCGTTACAATTGATGTATGACAACAATATGTCAACGCTGGACATACTGGTTCAATACTCTTTACATAAGATCCTTTTTTAAATAACTCAGCGAAATGTGGAAGTGTCTTCATAAAATCTATATCACTAGCACATAAAGCATCCATCATAAATACAAATAGTTTCATATTATCCTCCTATCTTTTGTAGACCAATACCTGGAACTACGATATATGTTTGACCAAGTTCAGGGATAAATTGCACACCATCCTTTGGTAAAAGTCTTTCTGGGTTAAGTGAGTGACAGGGCACCAACATTTTAGGATTAGTTTCATCAACGAAATATTTAGTTTCGCATGGATACCCATGTCCAAAGTATTTCGTATACATGAAATTGACATATTCAAATTCAGCCTTATCCACTAACATCCGCATTTTTTTATACGCTGGATCAAACTCCCCAATCGGAATACCAGCATAATGAATATAGGCCGCAT
>JAQUCI010000074.1 GCA_028686295.1 Erysipelotrichaceae bacterium
ATTGTTGCGAATTAACTTGTAATCAAAAAGGCCGTATGGCCTTTATCTAATCGTATAAGCATTAGTAACACTCTCAACCAACATCTCATCATTATTCCAAAGGCTTCCATCTACACTTTGATAAACTAAATTATCACTTGTTAAACTGATAATATAATCAACTCCTTGTGCCATAGTAGTTAAACTACCCTCTTTTAGAAGCATTAGTTGTTGTGAGCTATCAACATAAGCTAATGTATCACTAGATGCATCAAATTTGAAACGATCACGATCGTCCGCTGTAAATGATGTTCCAAGTGATTGTCCTTTAAAGAAAACCTCATGTGTCCATGATTCATCATCAACTAAGCGATAGATTAATATGTCATCTTCATCACCAATTACTTTGATCATGCTAACATTGTTTTCTACTACCGATGTTTCATACTCACTACCATTAACACTTACTTTTACCAGGTCACCATGATCATATGGTTCGTTATTATCAATGAAATAGAACGATTTATTCATAGTTTCCCACACAAAGGATTGCGGATCAAGATTGTTAACCAAAACATCAAGATAATACACCGAACCATCACTATTGAAGACTTCTAGTCTAATATTATCATTATCTTGATAGTGATATGTAACAGCTTCTGCTACATAATACTCTTTACTGCTATAAATATTACTCAACAAAACTTTTCCAGCTGTAGTTGGATCTACATTGAACGATCTTCCAACAACAATATAAGATTCATCATTTGTATATTCTGTTGGATATAGATAAAGTGTCGATAAAGATGAAGTAGATAAACTATATTGATATTCAGCAAACCCATTGCCTAGAATATGATACATTGGTCTATATGCCATCTCTTTTTGGTTTATTCTTTCCCGAATGATATTTCTTTCACCAATAGTCGAATATTCATAGTCATCTTGAAAGTACTGATTTATATCAGTGTACTGATTTACGTCAGGTTTTACAGCAGTACTATCTTTAATATAAGCATCATCTTCGATCAATTGATCTATCGTAAAACCTGGGATATTCATTACTCCACGATAAACGATAATCTCGCTATCTGAATATGATAACAGATCATGGTCTACCTGATAGATAAATCGCGTCTTTTCACCATCTTTATTAGCTACAACATCACCATATTCCTCATGATAGATAACACTAAGATCATCATTATGCCCATAATATTCATTATATGTTGTGATCAATGAAGTGTTTGATCTTGCTTCATCATAGAGTAAAACATTATTATCACTATCTAAAAATAATATTCTAGTTAATTCATCATTGACTGCCAAAATAAAACTAACTTGATCAGATACAAGAATACTATTAGTTAGATCATTTAAATAAAGACGCTTAGATGTATCTTCTTTCATATATACGAATTTACTAAATTGAGCATTAGCCTTTAAACTATATAGATCGATATTATCATCAATTAATTTAGATGATCTTTTAGCTAGATCATAAACGTAAACACTGCCAATCCCATAGCCTGTATATGATGGATATATCAGTTTATCTTGTGCACGTGATTCAGCGATTACCACCTCATATCTATCATATATAAAACTCTCATCAACAGTAAAACTATCAGTAATTAAAATCGACTTATCATCATCAAGAAATCTAATGAATAAGCTTTTTTCTTGTTGATAGACAACATGATCACCTACTGCTTTATCACCACCACAAGCTGTTAATAATAAACCAATAATAAACAAAACAATAACGATTGATCTTTTCATCTTCTTTCTCCTTAAAAGATATCATCCATTTATATTGATCAAACCAAAAGAAAAACATGATTATCAAGATTCATGTTGATTTCGTTGGTCCAAGATTTAAATCGGCTTTTTCCATATTGGATATGTCCTTAATCATAGTATTTAACTATTATCATTATCATATACTATATAGATGATGTCAATATAACTTATATTAATGATCGAACTCATTTCATTAAAATAGTACTACAAGAATATATAATAACTGTACTATATTGTAATGGGTTTGATTGATCAACTTTGTGCAAATTTGGAACGATTGTTTATCCATGTTACAATTTTATATAAAAGAGGTTATCATGAAGCTCATAAGACAACTTGTCTTCACCGTTATCTTAGCCTTGATTCTCTTTGGTTGTTCAGGTGGAAGTCCTGAAGCAGAAAACAATGATGATTCTGTAGACAATAACGACAAACAACAAACTGAAGAAACTACTAAAATAACTGACTTCCAAGACTCACCAGGAAAAGATCCTTTATACCCTGAAAGATATCCTGATTCAGTTAGAGCCCATCACGTTGAAGGATCCTTCACAAGTTATATAGCGGAAGCTACGATTGAAGAGGTAATTCATTATTATAAAGATCAAGCAGAATTACGATCATTGGAATTCTTCTATGAAGAAGTGCCGGAGGATCTACCACACTGGATCACAATTTCATCAGATGTTCCCGAGCATGTTAAGACGGTTTCTCATTAACCCTTGGCGAAACAGAAGATTGTGAATGTTGCGTATATTGGGTACTATATGCGTTTGAGTGGCCAGAATAAAAATAATTGAATAATCATTAAAAAAATACCACGGGGAGGAAACCTTCGTGGTATTTTCGATATTTCGTTACTTACTTACTTCTTCAGCAACGATTGGACCAGCTAAGAATCCTGAAGTAAATGCCCAGCCTTGAGCAGCACCACCATAAGCGACATATTCTTTCTTCTCTGTGAATAATACGCCCATTGAATCAGTACCTACTGCATACAAGCCCGTAATAGCTTCACCGCTTGAAGTTAACACTTGGAAGCTTTCATTAATATCTAAACCCCCAACAGTTGAATAGATCCAAGGAGCACCGATTACGGCATAATATGGTCCTTCACCTTCAACTTTTTGGAAAGTATCTTGATCAGTTTCAATCGGACCAGAAATTCCAAAGACGGTTTCACTTTTAACAATACCATCAACTGGATTAACTCTTGTATCACAATACTTGTTATAATCACTAACTGTTTTGCTTAGTACTGTCGCATCGATATCTAATTTGACTGCTAATTCTTCTAGACTATCAGCCTTAACAACGATGCCATTGTTAACTGCAGTGTCTAATACATCATAGGCTTCAGGAATTGGAGTTAATGCTGGTAATCCACCTTGATTAATAAAGATTCCTAATGTATTAAATCTTAAGCCAGTATTAACGATCTCATCGATCATCTCACTTGACCAGATCGTGTAGAATGAAGACCCCGCTTGCCAGTTAGCATATGAACTTAAAGCTGTTTCATCCGCAAATCTTACTCCTTCACGATTAACCGCAAGCGAATTAGGCGCGATCGCTAACATCATTGGTAGATCATTTAATGATGTCGTACTTTCTCTGCCTGTCCAGAAATCAAATGAACCCTCGATCGTCGTTATTGGATAATCACGCATTATCTTATTAGCTCCACCAATATGACTTACTGGAGGAACACCAATATTATAAGTAGCGGCTCCTTTATCAATGGCTGCTTGAATCATCTTACCATCGTTTTGAAGCATACCATAGACATTCCACTCACCATCACTTAACGGGTAATACTCATCACTTAGGTATTTCTGTGTCATCTCTGAACTACCAGCAAAACCACCAGTAGCTAAGATTACTGCTTTAGCATTGATCGTATATTCTGTGCCATCAGCACCTTTAGCGATAACACCTATGATTGCACCACTTTCATCTTGGATTAGATCAGTAGCTTCAACTTCGATCATATATTCACCACCATAACCAACAAACTCGTCAACAAGTTTGTCAAAGTATGTGGCGATCTCTGTTTTTGGCGTACCAAAACCTCCACCATAGTTGACACATATCTTATATGGTTCAGATAGTCCTTGCTCAGGTGCTCCAAAGATAAATCCCTTTTCGATCAAGTAATCAACTGCATTACCTGATTCTTCCATCATGACATCAATTGCCCACTCTTTTGCGTCACCTTCTGTATAATCCATCCACGCTGCCTTTAACTGATCAGCATCAACATATTCATTACCATCATTTTGCTCAACAAAATACGATGGATTGATAGACATTGGTGATGTAGTAGTGGCTGATGTACCACCATACTTACCAGCTTTATCAATCGCAAATACTTTTACCTTATCGGTATTTTGATCATATTTTTCATACAAAGTCTCAGCGGCTGTTGTAGCAGCTGCCAAACCAGAACCACCCATACCAACAACGATGATATCCGTATTAATGACTACTTCTTCATCGCTTTTTAATGATGCTACATAAAAAGCACTAATCTTATCTTCACTCTCATTGCTTGCGACTAAAGCTTGTTTCAAACAATCTTCTGTAGCAAGTTTGATCGCATTACTAGATGTTGTCGCACCTGTTGTCGCATCTACTTTAACCGATTGTAGTTTTATCATCTCTGGTATCATCTTTTCAATCGCTGAATTCAAGATTGGCTCTGTTTCACCATGATCTATAACAGCTATTGAAACCATCTTATTATCAGCGATCGTTACTTCAACCGTAACTGGATAATTTGTCGCAAAGCCCCAAGCTTGTGCTGTATAAGTACCATCTGTTAATGCTACTTTTTGTTTTTCAGTATTGCCACTTGCTTGTTGTAAACAATCATTTACTCCAGCTACAACCGCATTACTTGTTACAGTCGCTCCTGAAACAAGATCAATCTTAGATCCTTGGGCTTTAATGATAGCTTCCTTTAGATCAGCAAACGCTGCTTGACCAATTGAAGCAGTTTCATCATCTCCAACAAGATCAACAGTTGCGATCTTGCCATCTTCTATCGTTAGTGTGATAGTGATTTCCCCGCCATATCCAACTTGTTTAGAAGAATAACTTCCATCAGTTAACTGACCCTCTTTAGAACAAGCTAACAAGGATACACCAAGTAGTACACATAATACTAACTTCAACACCTTTCTCATTCTGTCCTCCTTTATGATTGAATTAACAATCTCTTTAAAGTATAAACGTTGGAACTATTCCAATGTAAAGAGATAAATGTTAAAATATTCACAGAGGTAAACTATGCACTTATATACGATCAAACAAATGTCTAAAGCGGTTGGTATATCTACTGATATGATTCGTTTTTATGAAAAAATAGGATTGATCAAACCTATTCGTGATCAGAATAATAACTATCGATTATATACCTACGAAGATAGTAAGACGATCATCATGATCAAAATTTACACTAATCTTGGTATAAGTTTAAAATCGTGTCAAGCCATGTTTTGTGAACAAAAAATGAATCAGGGTGTTGAACAATTAAAAACCCATGTTGATAAACTAAAGAAAGAACGTAACTTCATCGATAAGCGAATTGAAGTATCCTCACAAATGTTACAATCGCTCAATGAATATCAAAATGGTATTAAATATCATATCTATCAACGTCAACCCATGATCGTTTATCCTTCTTTTGTTAATGATTATGATGAAGTCGACATCGACAATCCGATTAATGAAATGTATGATGATTATCCAATATATTCCTATTATTTTCGAATTAAGAAAGATCTTATATTAGACCAAGATATAAATATCTATCCTAATGATATTGGTATCATGGCATATGGTAAACTAAAAGGTGTTGATCGACCATTTGAAGTTATTTGTAAAAGACGAGTATTTCGTACTTGGATCGAGAAGAAAAAAGAAGTTCCCTTATTAAGGGAACATCTAGACGAAGTATTAACGATCATTAAAGATAACGATTATCAGATCAAAGGAGATGCTTATTGCTATCAATTAAGACCAAGTGCTAAAGATAATCCAGAAAATGATGTCTTGATCTGCGAGATCAGTATTGAATGATAAGCTCTATTTTATATATTCGTAATACGATCTTGATGTATAAATCGGCATTAAAGGATTATGGCCTGTAGCACGATCTTTTACCGCCAAAACAGTACACATTGCTTCACTGTTTTTAAAAAACAGGGAATCATGACCAACACATAATCCAAGCACGATGTTAAATTCTGTTTTCTCAGCGTTTAAAACTTCAGCTTGCCCGATAGGATTACACATGCTTTCATGACTATCTGATTCAGGACATATCTTATTGTTCTGTGATAAACCAATAGTCGTCTTATCTTTACCGCCTACTTTACATATCACCGATACTACCTCAAATCCATGATCACAGAGAATCTGCTCTACAATGACTGCTTCATCTTTTAATCCATAGCAGAAAGCTAAACCAAGACGCTTATATCCCATTTTTTTACAAAACTCGTATATTTCAACGATACGAGGTTTTTTTGGTAAAAAAACTCCTGGTTTATCTGGCACGCTTTCATAGCCTTCATATTCTTGAATCGATGCTTGTTTTGCAAATTCTGAATACTTTTTTTCTTGATATTTCTCATCAGCTTTAACCAGAGCGTCAGGATAATTCTTAGTACTACAATAGATTGGACCTACTCCATCATTCACCATACAAGTTCTTGTTTGTGGCTTTATCGGACACTTTGCACATTTTCCATAATTATCTTTTATCATTTCTTCACCTTCCTACCTTATCGACAATCGGTAAAAGATTTGATATCTCTTAATAATATGATAACATCTCTGTTTAGTACTGTACAATTTCGTTTTATAACTGATTGTGTAAAATAAGTGTGGAATAGAAAAAGCGATATAACCTATAATTTAGTTAGAACACAAAACACAGGAGATATCGCATGACTATTTTAGCACACCAAACTCCATTAAGCATACTAACATCAAA
>JAQUCI010000075.1 GCA_028686295.1 Erysipelotrichaceae bacterium
ACAGATGTGGGAGAAAGCAAAGGACTTTATTGAAAGAGCATTTACGATTATCTTTTTAGCTAGTATGTTGATTTGGCTATTAAGTAGTTTTGATTTTAGTTTACATATGGTTGCTGAACCATCGCAAAGTATGTTGGCGATATTAAGTAGTAAATTAGCTTTTATATTCAGACCTCTTGGTTTTGATAGCTGGCAAGCTGTAAGTGCACTTGTGACAGGGTTGACTGCTAAAGAAGCTGTTGTAAGTACGTTGGGCGTATTATTAAATACTAGTGGTGATGCTAATTTAATCAATGCGATAGCACAATTATTCACACCACTATCGGCAGTTAGTTTCTTAGTCTTTACTTTGCTGTACACACCATGTTTTGCGGCAGTGGCGGCTATTAAACGTGAGATCGTTTCGTTAAAAGAAACGATATTGATCTTAGCTTATCAATTAGGCGTAGCCTGGTTAGTTGCGTTTTTTGTTTATCGAATCATTTTATTGATATGGGGGTAAAAATATGGATTATATTGTATTAGCAATATTAGCGATGATCGTATTTGTGGTCGTTCGTCATCTTAAAAAGAATAAAGGTGCATGTAGTGGTTGTTCAAAGACTGATTGTCATTTATGTGAAGTAAATGTATATCAAGAGTATATGAAGGATAAAAAGAAATCACAAGATATGTGTTAATTAGATGAAAAGAGATGTAAATGTAAACAAATCAGTTTTCTTTCACTCATTTTTCACAGTTTTAGGTTATATTTTGAGTGTAGAAGAGATCTACTAAACAATTTTTTCATTTATATTCTCCTAATCGCATATGATTAAATTATGGATGTCAGATGACAGCTCTGACATACAGAAAATGACTTATTCAAATTGAATAAGTTTTTTTTATTAAAGACTATATTTTAATCATGCTTTTTTATATAATAGCACTAGAATGTAGGTGATGATATGAAACGTTATTTTGTGATCATGTTATGGATGATGCTATGCTTAATCGCAAGTGGCTGTGTCGATCGATCACCTAAGATCAATCTAGCAGAGAAAGATTTTATTGTTGAAGTTAATGATCCTAATTTTCAATTGGTGAATCTTAGTCCTTATATTGAAGCTATTGATCATCAAAAGAAACCAATTAGCTTTGCGGATCTAACGATAATGGGGGATTACGATCTATCAACAGTTGGGAATTATGAGCTTGTTATAACTGCAACGTCAGAGAAGAGCTCTACTAGTGAAAAGATCGAATTGCATGTAGTTGATACGACCAGACCAGAATTTGGATACATTGATACAGAGATAATCGTATGGCGTGGTACAACGTTTGATCCAGATCCAACGATGAACTTAATCTTTGCTTATGATAATTATGATAAAGATGTAACGGATCGCATAACCTACGATGGTGAAGTTGATGCAAGTAAAGAGGGTACATATTTAGTTGATTATGAAGTTAATGATACATCGGGAAACACTAATGCGATAACCGTAACTTATCGTGTCACTGATAGTCGTGAGGAATTTGTTGATTATATATATAAAAGAACGATCGATTTCTATTGGGGAAAATATTTCATCATTGATCATGATTGGTCTATCTTGAATTATGATGATGCTGTTTACTATATGTTCACTAATAATGGTCAAGATCAATTTGAAAGAGCTTGTGGTCTTAGAGATAATCATGATAATACGCAAAGTGGGATCATGCTTGAGAAGTTGGATGATAAAATATTCATGTATCCTCAAGATCGGGTGATCGTTAATAATTATCTTAATACAACTTTAACTTTAGCTTATCGACGCGGTATCAATATGTATTTTTATGCTGTTGCTCATTATAGTAATGGGATAACTTCGGTACTAGATATTGAGGGTCTCTTTTACCTAAAAAGAGTACAAGGAAAATGGTATGTTGAAGAATTTGCATTGCCTAATTAAAAACAAAGGTCTTGTTTTACCTGATTATGATCATTGTTCCGTCAACTTGATCAATTCTTTGTTAGGTTATTATGGTTGTGAACAATATCATTCATCATTGAGTGATTTAACTGATTATTTAAAGCATGGTTATAAACATGTCTTTCTTATAATATTAGATGGTATGGGAACAAATGTGATCGAGCAAAATCTTACAAAGGAAAGCTTCATTCGTTCAAATCATCGTTTTAACATATCAGCTGTATTTCCGTGTACGACAGTTGCGGCTACGACTAGTTTACAAACTGGTAAAACGCCTATTGAAAACGGTTGGTTGGGTTGGCATCAATATATACCAACCATAGATGAAGACATTACTTTATTTACCAATACTATCTATTATCATAATGAATTATATAAACAATGTAATGTAGCAAAAGAATACTTGAGATATGTTGATATACTGACTTTGATTAACGCTCAAGGGATCAAGACTAATGAGTTATATCCAGCATTTAAAGAAGATGGATATAAAGATTTTAGTAGTATATGTTCAAGGATTAAGACGATATCTAAGACAAGTGAGCGAAGTTTTACTTATGTTTATTGGGATCAACCAGATGCTATAATGCATTATAGTGGTTGTTATAGTCAAAAATCGAAAGAGGTCTTACAGGATATCGATCAGATGCTTTCAAACTTAAGCGTTCAACTAGACAAGGACAGCTTGTTAATAATAACACCCGACCATGGCATGATCGATGTTGAAGAAGTTGATATCAAGCATAATCCATCGATCACTGAGTGTTTAAAAAAAGCAATTAGCTTTGAGACAAGGTGTAATAATTTCTTTATTAAAGAAGGGATGCATGAGCAATTCAAAATAGAATTTGAACGCTATTTTGATGATTTTATGCTTTTAAGCAAACAAGAAGTAATCAATCTACAGCTTTTTGGTAAGGGTGTACCACATCGACTAGCTTATGATATGATTGGTGATTATGTCGCGATTGCAACTAAACAACGGATCATAAAACATGATAATGGTAACGATATTATTTTCAAAGCTCATCATGCAGGCCTAACAAAAGAGGAAATGCAAATACCACTTATTGTATTTAGCAAAGCGATCTAGTATAGATCGTTTTTAGTCATATTGTGAGATGTTTCATTATGCTTTATAATGATAAATAGAAATTAAGGGTGGTAAAATGTTAAAAATTAGAAATTATCGTAAACTATATGGGAAAAAAGTCGCAGTTGATGGCATTGATCTTGAAGTGTTACCGAAGGAGATATTTGGGTTTATTGGTCATAATGGAGCTGGCAAGACGACAACGATCAAAGGTATTGCTGGTATTTTAGAGTTTGATGAAGGTGAAATTTATATTAACGGGAATTCGATTAAGGATGATCCGATCAAGTGTAAAATGGATATGGCTTACATACCTGATAATTCAGAATTCTATGAAGTATTAACGGGTATTAAATATATTAATTTTATCGCTGATATCTATGAGGTAAAACAAGATAAAAGAGACTTTTTAATTAAAAAATATGCTGATCTATTTGAATTAACGCCAAATCTTGGAGATTCGATCTCTTCATATTCAAGAGGAATGAAACAAAAACTAGCTGTAATCGCTGCACTGGTACATGAACCAAAATTATTAGTACTTGATGAACCTTTTGTTGGATTAGATCCAAAAGCTACGCACAGCTTAAAGATGATCATGAGAGAGATTTGTGATAATGGTGGTAGTATTTTCTTTTCTACCCATGTTTTGGAGGTTGCTGAAAAATTGTGTGATCATGTGGCTATCATAAAAGAAGGCAAGATTGTTGCGGCGGGTACGATGGAAGAAGTTATGGGTGATAGATCACTTGAAGAGGTGTTCTTAGGGATGGTTGACCATGACTAAAACTTTATTGTTAGTGAAGATGGCATTGATAAACTTGTTTTCAAACAATCGCTTTGCTAGTGCTAATAAGAAAAAACGTGGATATCTGTTTTCGGTTTTATTGGTGCCAGCAGGCGCAATGTTATACATATCAGTTGTCTACGCTTTACTTTTGATCAATGCCTTACCTAATGAAAGTCGTTTTATCATGCCAGTATTAATGAACATCATGACGTTTATGGTATTGGTGATGTTAACGTTCTTAAATGCTGGTGGTCATTTGTTTGGGTTTAAGGATTTTGATCTTCTAATGTCATTACCTGTAAAAAAGAGCAGTATCATGATCGCGAAGTTAATTGCTTTTTTGTTGATGGAGTATCTATTTTCCTTCTTTTTGATGGCTCCATATATCGTTATTTATGGAATAAAGATGAGTCAAGGTTTTTTATATTATTTGATAGGGATAATTGGTTTTTTGCTTATGCCTATTTTGCCAATGGTATTTTCTACGATGATCGCTTTGTTAGTTAATAGTGCTACGGGTAACTTTAGATTTAAGAATTTATTTAGAAATATCTTCTATCTATTATTGTTTGGATTGATCATGTTTGGCTCTATGCAGATGCAACAATTGTTATTCATGGATTTATTTAGTGCTACGTCTTTATTATCAAATCTAAAGAATTATCTACCTATTTTGTATTATTTTTCTAAGGCTTTACTTGATAAGAACCTTTTTGATCTTTTGATCTATATCGTTAGTAATGTCGTCATATTTACAGTCTTTATCGTCATTTTTAATAAATTGTTTATACGGATCAATCTTAATGCCCATCAGGGTTATAAGATCAAGAACTATAAATTAAAGACTACAAGATCAGGATCTCGGTTTAATGCGTACTTAAAGTTACAGATAAGTCGTTATTTTGGAAGTACGATGTATTTGATCAATACTATCGTAGGTCCAATGATGTTAATCGTTTTTATGGTGATTGGCGCTATTAGTGGTATAGATGAGATAAAGATTTATCTTGCGATGTTTGAAGCTCAAGGATTGTTGTTGCCAATACTGAGTGCTGCGATCTTATTTTCATCATCAATTTGTATGATCACGGCTAGTTCGATATCTCTTGAAGGGAAGAATATAGCATTATTAAGATCTTATCCTTTAACTGTTGAGACGATCTTTATGGCTAAGATCATCTTACAAGTTATCGTAACTATGGCAGTAAACATCGTTGCATTGTTTGTTGGTGTCATTTTATTTGAGATATCGTTCATTAATGCTTTCATACTTTTCGTAGTTGCTTTTATATCAACATTTTTATATGCAGTGTTTGGCTTGCTTATCAACCTATTGTTTCCAAAAATGGAATGGGATTCAGAAACGATCGTGGTAAAACAAAGCATGGCTGTATTCATTACCATGTTTGGTAGTATGATATTTGCTGGATTTCATGTTTTAGGGTATTTGTTTATGATCAAGTATTTATCTTTTATATGGATAGTTATGATATTTATGGTATTGGATATTCTCATAACTTATTTCATGTGGTTATATTTGATCAATGGTGGTAAGAAACGTTTTGCTAATTTGTGATGGATTGAGTACTAAATTGTCTTGATCTTATTGTGATATAATTAAAAAAAGGAGTTTATACATGAGTAAAGTAAATGCGGAATTAATATTTGAAAATGATTTTAATGGTCATATCATCAAGGGCGATGAAAGGTTCGTAGTTGGTGAAAAGGGCTTAGCTCCTTATGATATGTTACAAGGAGCGCTTGTTGGTTGTTTTCATGCGACGTTTTTGTCGATTATTGCTAAAAAACGTCTGAGTATTGTAAGTGCTCATTATTATGTTGATGGGATAAAGAGGGAAGATGTACCAACTACATTGAGTAAGGTTCATATTAAGATCATGATCAAATCTAGTTCATCTAAGGAACAGTTGTTAAGATCATTCGAGCTTGCGGCTAAATATTGTTCTATCTACAATACGATTACAATGGTGGCTAAGATTGACTACGAAGTGATCTTTGAGGACTGATATGATAAAACTGAACAAAAATGATCATGTATATGATTTTAGTAAAGATAATCAACCGGTGGATGTATGTAACAGTGGAGATACCGTAATATTTAATACGAAGGATTGTTATAGTGATCTGGTTGTTGATCAAGACTACGATTGGGATCGTTTCTTGATTAAGATCAATCCAGTTAATGGTCCATTATATATAAATAATGCTATGCCTGGTGATACATTATTAGTTAAGATCATCGATATCAGATTAAACGATTCAGGAATAATCGTTACTAAGCCATATAGTGGTGTCTTTAAAAATGAAGTGGATAAAAAGATTACGAAGATCGTTAATGTTAAAGATGGGCTTGTCGAATTATCTTCAAATAAAATAGAAATTAGACCGATGATCGGAACGATAGGCACTGCGCCAATTGCTGGTAGCATAGCGGCGAATACACCTAATAATCATGGTGGAAATATGGATAATAAGATGATAACGATCAATTCTATCGTTGAGTTACCCGTTTTTGTTGAAGGTGGATTGTTAGCAATGGGAGATGTGCACGCATTAATGGGAGATGGTGAAGTAAACGGAAGTGGCATTGAATGTGGCAGTACTATCACAGTTCAAATAGAAGTTATCAAAGGTCGTCGATTGATCAATCCTCGAGTCATATATGATGGTCGTCTATATACGATCGCTAGTGGCATTGATCTTGATATGGCTAGTCGTATCGCTTGTAAGGATATGGCTAATATTATCAAACAGTATAATGGCATTGATCAAAGTGATGCTGGTATGTTAATGAGCACAGTTGGTGATCTACAGGTATGTCAGATCGTTAATCCATTAAGCACCGTACGTTTTGGTATAGATCTTAAGTATATTAATTATGATATAAAGGATGAAAG
>JAQUCI010000076.1 GCA_028686295.1 Erysipelotrichaceae bacterium
TATATTATATAATATTCTCGATAAACCAAATGATAAAAGAAAAGCTATTCCTACAGAAACAACAATAACAATCGTCATTCGACCCAAATTTCCAGATGTCACAAATTCAATCTGTGAACCAAGGATGTGCAAGTCAGGCTCAGCAATCGAGATAACAAAACCCAAAGCTAATCCAGTAAAAACAACAAACCAAATTTTGTTTATTTTAATGATGATTGATCCCACTATTTTACCAATAGGTTCAACTCCAAGTTCAACCCCTAGTAAAAAGAGCGTTAAGCCAAATAAAACAAAGATAGATCCAATGATAAACTTCCAAATCTCGATTTGATCAATAGTTACGATCGTGAAATTTAAGATCAAAACAATTATAGCTATTGGTAAAATTGCAAATAAGGATTCATTGAACTTTTCATTTAGTAACCGCAAATCTTCCCTCCTCTTCAATTTAAATAGTTATATTGATTATATCATATATAAAATATTTAACTCTTCAATGTACTTTAGCATCGAAAGAGAAAGATCAAAGTATCACTCGAAAAGATTAACCCAGTTGAATTTAGAAAATATTTAGGATAAATCGCTTAATCCAACTTCTCGGCTACATTTCTTTATTGTCATCATTTTAATAATCTGTTATAAATCTTGATATTACCCATAATCATAATAATTATCAACCTAATAAAAACCGCCTGTTAATGCGGTAATATTACTAATGGTGGAACTTAGTTGCTATAACCGTCTTAGTTAATATTCAATTTTTTGTATTAATCATGTTTTTGTTAAAATAATTAACACTTAATATTTTCAATAATTGATTTAAAAAAATCACTAGACCATAAATCTAAATTTTCTGGATCACTAATAAACGGTTTTATGTCTAATTTTGCACTTTCATAATCAATATTATCAAATCTGTTATGCAATATTTTGATTAGTAGTTCTTTAGTTAAGATAGTATCATGATCAATAGTCTTAGATTGTTTAAGTCTTGATTCCAAGTGTTTTAAATTTATTCTTGTATTGATACTCAAATAATAGATGAAGTCATATAAATCACGCCCTTTAACTCTACTTTTCCAACCTCTAGCTATAACTGCATGAGTTTTACCTGCGAATAATGAGGCTAAGTCGTAAACCCTCACTTGATATGGAAACGGTAATAAACGATACTTTACTTCTGTATTGGCATACATTGGTGGGTCAACATCAACTTCAAATTTAATAATAATCTTTTCATTATGTATTATTCTCTTATAGTCATCGATGTTTGGATAAATGGTGATAACGGCATTTTTTGTATTTGTCTTAATGAATGCTGAATCAATATTTGTTTTAGTATTTTTAATTTTCTTAGATACCTCAAAATCTAAACCTAATGAATTCACAATATCACCAATTGATTTAAAATATTTTTCAATATTAAAATTTTCGTTTCTAGATAATAAAGAAAAATCTAAATCCTCGCTGAATCTATCAATTTCATAGAATATTCTAAGTGCTGTTCCACCATAAAATGCTGCATGACTAAAAAAATCTGTCTTAGATAACGCTGCTAATATTACTTCTTGTAAAACTTCTTTAATTGCATTTTTCTTTTCTTCTATCGTGTTTAGATCATATCTATTAACCATTTGTTGAAATATTGTCATCTTTGTACTCACTCTCTATTAATTTTACTAGAAATTTAATATTATAAGACATATATTTGTTTGATAAAAACAAAATGTCATCCAAATTTATTTTCTTCATTGCATCAATATCAACTCTTAGATCATCAAACATCAACATCTTCAATTCTTTAATACTGCGAACAGGTGGTAAGATATAAAGCATATCACATAAAGCTTTCTCGGGACTTGCTACGAAAAAAGAATATGTATCTTCAATGTATGCTTTAACGAAATAAGGAAATGCGACTCTAGAAGTATCTCTATATATAAAGTGACCAAATCTATTCTTATATTCTTTCTTTTTTCTCTTGTTAAAAGTCGCACTTGTATAAGTTACTACTCTTTCGGGAATCAAATTATGGAATGCTAAAGCATATTCGAAAGATAAATATGATGGACCATAGATGTATGAAGCAAGTAAATATCCACTAGTATTACTATTGGTCTCATAAATCCCCCTTACAATCGGAAACAAGAGTCCATTATCTATGTCTCTTTTTATCTTTCCATTAATATCTGAATAATCCTTATATTTTGACTTTAATTCCAATATGGTTACTATCATATATTTGCTCCACTTAATTGTATTATACGCTATTATTTGGAGCAAATCAACATCATCTATTCTTAAGATCAATATACACTATTTATTAAATGACACTTTAGATCGCGTTCATATAATTATAATTCCATGCAATTCTTGATATGATCATAATAAATATTATCAACCAAATAAAAAACCGCCTATTAATGCGGTAAAATTACTAATGGTGGAGCTTAGGGGGCTCGAACCCCTGACCCCCTGCGTGCAAGGCAGGTGCTCTCCCAGCTGAGCTAAAACCCCGGGTATATGAAATTCGGAAATTGGTGGGCCTGAATGGACTTGAACCAACGACCTCACCCTTATCAGGGGTGCGCTCTAACCACCTGAGCTACAGGCCCGTAATTGCCGAATGCTTAATTAGCATACCATTATCACGAAATAATGTCAACGAAATTACGGCAAAAACTGTTAACAAAAACCACTTTTTCTATTAAATATAACCCCCTAATTTTTTATGATAAATTAGAGGGTTTATTTTATAAATTAATGATAAGATAATCTAAGTCTATGCTGAAATATACGCCATTAAGATAAAGTTGATGATAAATAAAATAGTAGCGATCCATAAGATTGGATGTATCGATCTAGCTTCATTTTTCACTATTTTAACTAAGCAATAGAAAATAAATCCAGCAGCGATCCCATAAGAAATGCTATAACACAATGCCATGAAAATACCAGCAAAGAAAGCTGGAACTGCTTCTTCTAAGTCTTCCCAATCTATTTCTTTAAAAGCAGACATCATCATTATTCCAACAACAACCAAGGCTGGAGCTGCTGCAGCTAATGGTATAGCACTAACTAGATTAGATAAGAAAGCACTAGCCAAGAAACAAGCTGCTACTACAACACTTGTTAATCCCGTACGTCCACCTGCGCCAATACCAGCAGCACTTTCAACATAGGTAGTAGTATTTGAAGTTCCAAAAATTGCTCCAATAGATGTAGCCGTAGCGTCCGCAAATAACGCTTTATCCATCTTTGACTTAAATCCCGAGCTACTTTCCATCGCCTTTTCATCTTCATCACTAAAGATTCCTGTACGTCTACCTGTTCCAATAAATGTGCCGATCGTATCAAAAGTATCAGATAAACTAAATGAGAATATCGTTATCAATACTAATGGTATCTTAGCTGTCTCAGCCAATAACGAAGGCAAGCCATCTTTTGTAAAGATTACTCCAAAAGTGGTTGGTAAAGCCTTAAATGCTTCTGTAAAACTAATCGTATCTGTGCCAATTGTTACGCCCAAAGGAATCCCCACCAATGTTGAAACTATGATACCAATTAAGATTGCTCCTTTGACTTTTTTGATCAATAAAACGATCGTTAAGATCAGACCAATCAAAAATACCCATAATGTCTTATCGTTGAAAGCAGTTAAAGATGGTACACCCGCACCAAAATTGATCAATCCAACATTAAGGATACCGATATAAGCAACAAAGATACCAATGCCACCGCCAATAGCACTCTGTAAACTTCTTGGAATAGACTTAATGATAAATTTACGAATCTTCGTTACTGTTATCAATATATTCAAAAGACCACAGATAAATACCATTGATAATGCTTGTTGCCAAGTAAAGCCTAAAGTAAAACATACTGTGTAAACAAAAAATGCGTTTAAGCCCATACCAGGTGCTTGGGCATAAGGAACATTAGCTACAAGTCCCATGATCAAAGTTCCGATCACCGCTGCAATTATCGTTGCTAAGAATACTGCTCCCCATTCCATACCTGCTTGACTTAAGATCGCAGGATTAACAACGATGATGTAAGCCATCGCAAAGAATGTTGTTAAACCAGCTATTACTTCGGTTGAAACTGTTGTATTGTTCTCTTTGAGTTTAAACATTTTACTCCCCCTTAATGTTTGGTCATGGTGATAAACAACAAAAAATACTAAGCTTCTTATAATAAATTAATTTGTCTAGCATATTCATCAGATAATATGATCAGTATTCATTTGGTGTTTTCAACCAACAACAAAAGTATTATACATATGAACCATGAAAAAATCTATCAATTAATGAAAGAAAATCAATGATAACGATTTCATCTTTTACATGATAAAAGCTATGCTCAACATAGCTTCATATTAACTTCATTACTAAATTAAAATTCACTTTTTAAACTACGTAAGAACAAACTATTTAAAGCTTGCTTAGCATCCTCTTGATCATAAAGAATCTTATATACTGCCATCGAGATTGGCATATCAACATGATATTTCTTTGCAAGGATTAATACCGCTTTTACTGTGTAGTAGCCTTCAGCAAGATCATTATATGGTTCTGCCTTGATAAACGATTCCCCAAATTGTCGATTATGGCTATATTTGGAAAATACCGTTGCTTCATAATCACCTAAATGACATAAACCATAAGCAGATAGTTCATTCCCACCCATCGCTTTGATCAATCTTGCCACTTCTCTTGTTCCTCTTGACATCAAGGCTCCCTTTAAAGAAGATAATTGTAATCCATCAAGCATGCCTGCCGCAATCCCGATTACGTTCTTTGTGGCCGCTCCAATTTCATTACCAATCAAATCTTGACCATAATAGAATCTAATTAATTCACTGGAAAGATTATCCACTAAACAGCGTTTTGTTTCTTCATCATCGCTATCTATTACCATACAATTTGGAATTCCCTTATATAATTCTTGGACATGTCCTGGGCCTAGCCATACCGCAACATGATTTGACTCATCAAGATTATCCTTAGCAATTTCTGATAATCTTCTTCCAGTTGATATTTCTATCCCTTTCATACACAAGATAAAAATCTTATTTACTAAGTGATAGCTCTTTAATTCATCCATTAAAGCTTGTAAACCTTGTGAATTAATCGATATGACAATTATCTCAGCCTCCTTAACAGTAGCAAGATCATTTGATAAGATTATACTTTCGGGTAAATCTAATACATCATTTTTTCTTTCCATTTTAAATCTTTGCATATGTTTTGAATTAGCTCTTCCATATAGAGTTACTTCATTTTTAATATTATCAAGATACCATGCGATCAATGATCCCCATCGCCCACATCCTATTACGGTGATTTTCATTTAGTAATCTCCTTTTTCTTTAATTATAACATTAACCCATTAAAGTGATTATCATATTAGTTATTGTTTCCATTGGTTTGACATTATCTAGTCTAATTTTTAGATATTAATTCATTTATGATCAAACAAATAAAGGCTTTAACCTTATGTCTGATTAATTCGAATTGCGTTCTACAATAAATTATAATTGCGCTAACCAAATGCCTTAGATAAACTGGTTCATCCCTTAAATCAAATGTTATCTTTATAAGGAAATTCATTAAAAAGATAATCCAGTATAAAACACACCCAATAATCTTTTTCTACAATAACAACAGATATCCCAGTGCTTGTGAAGTATTATTAATAATTAGTTTTTGATCTTCCGACTTTAAATTAATAAATGACTTCATAGTTTCACACTTTTCTTGTAAACTTCTTTTAGAACTTCTAAAATCCATGCTGGTAATTCTTTTACATCAGTAATTAATTCCTCTTGTATAGAATTTTTATAGAACTTTCCTATTATTACTATATCCTTACTAGTGATTTTGCTTTCACCTATTAATTTTTATTTCGATTTTCATAATTACGATATGGATATCGCTAATATAAGCATAGTCATTAGAAACTTTCGTTGACAAAGCCGTTAAATTTAAAGCATGTAAACCACTAGGACAGGTTGCCCAGGAAAATCTATCTGCAATTTTGTTTGCCAATTGATCAATACTTGGGTAACTATATCTTTCAACAATTCACTAAAGTATGAAATTGTATAATAACCATCAATAAGTCATTTGATTTTGTCTTCATCAATAAGTCTTGTCAGAGCTTTTCTAATGGATATATTAGTACCAAATTCGTTAAAATCACTATTTATATAAATAGTTTCTCTTGGTGAATTACTCATAATTTTAAATATTTTGCTTTGTAATGACTCCATCATCTTTAACCTCATTGTCACAATTTTTATATACTTTTCGTGAGAAAAGATCAGCAGAATATATTAATAACCTTATCTTCTTTAGGTTATTTGTAGATTTGCTGTTCGGTAATTTAAAGAAAGGATTATTTTAGTAAGCTGTCTGTATCTGAATCAAAGCCAATACAAAAAAACTCCCACAAAAGTGAGAGTTTCCAAACTTGATAATCGAATTGATTAACGTTTTGAGAATTGTGGAGCACGTCTTGCGCCTTTAAGTCCATATTTTTTACGTTCTTTGCCTCTGGCATCTCTGGTTAAGAAACCAGCTGCTTTCAATTTTGGACGATAATCACTAGAAGCTTCAAGTAAAGCTCTTGAAATACCATGACGAATCGCTCCTGATTGACCATTATATCCACCACCACGAACAT
>JAQUCI010000005.1 GCA_028686295.1 Erysipelotrichaceae bacterium
AAGCATGAATAAAGCTAAAGAAGTAAATAGCTTGTTATCATCAGTGGCAGATAGCGCTAATGAAATTGTTATCTTTGCCATCAATAGGGATTATCAATTCACCTACTTTAATAAAATGGCTAAAGAAGCAATGCTTGAATTATGGAATAAAGATATTATGATCTTAACTTCTCTTTTAGATACGATCGTGCTTAAAGAGGATAGAGAAAAAGCTCAAAAAAACTTTGAGAAAGTATTTTGTGGTGAAACAATAAAACTTGTGGAAGATTATGGACACCCTGATTTAAAGCGATATTATTGGCAGAATTACTATGCTCCTGTTTATGATGTAAAACATGACATTATTGGAGCTTCAATCTTCTCTATCAATATCACAAATCTGGTAGAAGCAGAGAAACAAAGCCGTTTACTAAGTAATATAGATGAATTAACTGGTTTGTATAATCGTCGCTATTTCAATAGCGCAATGAACAAACTTGCTAGTGATCAAGATAATTTACCGTTATCGATCATTATGGCTGATGTTAATGGCTTGAAATTTACTAATGATATATTTGGACATGGTGAAGGTGATCAACTTATTAAGCACTTTACCACTGTTCTTCAAGAGTGCCTTGATGATAAAGCAATCATAGCACGACTCGGTGGTGATGAATTCGCTATCCTTTTACCTAATACTGATTCATATAATGTTAATCAAACGATCATAGAACTTCAAAAACACATTAATGCTGTTTTATCTGAACGTTTGATCTTATCTGTATCTTTTGGACACGCTACCAAATTTTCGCTTAAACAACCGATTGATCAAATCCTTGCAAAAGCAGATAGTTTGATGTATCACAACAAGTTACAAGATCGTTTATACTATGAATCTGAACTAAGTAAGAGCTTTTACGATTATTTTTATCAAAATCCAGTTGAACTAGAACATGCTGAAAACACAAGCAAGTATTGTGTTGATATTGGTTATGCCTTGAATATGACACCAGATGACATAAATATCCTAAGATTAGCTGGGTTTATCCATGATATCGGAAAAATCACCTTTAATCATCAATCACTAGTAAGACTTTTACCTAACAACGATAAAGACAACGAGATGATCATTAAACATAGTGAGGCTGGTTATAAGATACTTAACTTCTTTGATCGCTTCCGTGATATCGCAGACTATGTCCATTATCATCATGAACATGTTGATGGTACTGGTTTTCCAAGTGGATTAGTTGATGAAGACATTCCAGTTTTCGCAAAGATCATTGCTGTAGCTAATACATATGATAGCTTAACTGCTAGTAATATCTTTAATATCGCCTTGTCAAAGGAAGATGCCATAAAACAATTAGTCGATCAGAAAAATACGATTCTTGACCCCTTTATCGTTGACACCTTCATCAATATCCTTAATGATCTGAATTAGATAAGAACTCAATAAGCTGCTCAATAGGCATCGGTTTAGCGTAATAGAAACCCTGAATATGATCAGGACAAAGATCGATCACTTTAGTTAGATCCTGTTTTGTTTCTACGCCTTCAACAACTATCTCTTTATCAAGCTTCTTAAACATCAATAGGATATCTTTAAAGATAACATCATTTATACTATCACTTATCAGTAAACTTCGATCTAACTTGACCATGCTAAACGGCAAATTTAATACCTGCGTAAGATTTGCATAGCCCTTACCAAAATCATCAATCGCAAATCTGATGCCCATTTCATTCATCTTCGTCATATATTCAACCATAACGTCATAAGAGATCGTCGCCGCTGTTTCGGTAACTTCAAACACCAACATGTTAGCATCAATATCATATTGCTGGAAAATCTCAACAAAGCGCTCAAAGAAACCCTGACTGATAAATTCAGCCGCAGATAGATTGATCTCAATCGTATCAATGCCAAATTGCTTTTTTATATCGATTTTACTTAAAAACGATAAGACTTCATTTATGACAAACTCATCAATTCTTAGTATCAAACCTCTTTTTTCCGCAATTGGTATAAATTCTCCCGGTGATATACTTCCTAATAACTCTGTATCACATCGAACTAGTGCTTCCATCGATGTGAATTTTTGTTTCTCTAATGAATATATTGGCTGATAGTACACAGTTAACCCTTGATTTTTATCTAAAGCCTCTCTAATTATCTTTTCTACAGCACTTTGTCTTTGAACAAGCAATAATATATCTGTTTCGATCAGTCTGACTTTTTGATTATCTTGGATCAATCGATGTCTATTAAAAGCCATATCTATCATATTGATCACATCTTCACTGCTTGTTATTAATTTTGATTTATCAAAATATCTAATATTAACATTTATTTTAAGTTTCATATCGTTGATGATCCAAGATCTCTCAAAGCGATCATCTAGCTCTTCGATCAATTTCTTATGGTCATTATCATTAAATGTTACAATTACAAATCTAGTACCTTGTAATTTAAAGACCCAAGATTCACAATT
Organism: Erysipelotrichaceae bacterium; assembly: GCA_028686295.1. GTDB lineage: Bacteria > Bacillota_I > Bacilli_A > Erysipelotrichales > Erysipelotrichaceae > JAQUCI01. The sequence goes on from JAQUCI010000005.1 coordinate 2,475, forward strand.
CAGATTATTAAGATAATTGCTTACTTCAAGCATAAGTTCATTTCCAACCAACACTCCAAACAGATTATTGATCCTACGCATGCCATCAATATTAACGACAATGAATTGATAATCGCTATTCGATGAAATCTTACTTTCAATAAACAGTTGCATTGCCTCTACATTAAATGTCTTAGTAAAACTATCTAACATATCATAAGGATTTTGCAAAGTGAAATAGATCATCGCGATGGCAAGTGATATAGCAAGCCCTGTCAATAAATAAGCCGGAAATATATATTGTAAGATCAATGCAATGATAATGATCCACATAAAAGCAAACAAAACATTATATTGAATCTTTCTAATGTGTTTTCGATATTTTATCAAATAGTAAAAAGCGACAAAGATATAAAAGATAGCACTTAAATAAAGAAAATAGAAGCCCGTATTATGAACATAACCCTTAATAGGATCCACATAAAAAATAGCCTTATGAAAGATATTTGAAAATAAGAACAATTCAAAAGCAACACCCGGTAAAGACACCATAAATATTGTTTGCTTTTTTATTTTATAATCTTTTATGATCGATATCGTATAGAGAATCAAAAAGATTGGAAAGAAAATTTGAATCGCATAGAATCCCGTATTAACAATATATACAAAGAAAAATGGCCAAGCCATTGTATATTGAATCATTATCGAACTCGCTATATCTAATACGATATCAATGATACCAATGATCAATATAACCTCAAAAAGCCGATTTTGAATATTGGGAAAACGCCGCCTGCTAAAAAATCGATAAGTAACGACCGATTGTAACAACAATGCACAAATCGCATATTCATACTTATAAGCCATAGCTAACTCCTTGCGATAACTATTACTATGATAATACAATTTAAGCGATGATACAATTAAAGGCTATTATTTTTTAGCAAAACAAAATGTAACTAAGAATCATTAGTTACTTTTTAATAAATTTGGATGATCATCGGAAAAATCAAACTTATTTAGGCATTTAAATCTTCTAAATAAATAGCAAATCATGATAATTACAACAAAAGAATAAATTTAAAAATACCTGTATCTAAACAGGTATAAATTACAATCATGGCGTGCCCGACAGGAATCGAACCTGCAACCTTTTGAATCGGAATCAAATACGCTATCCGTTGCGCCACGGGCACATGCATAGATATTTTAACCCATGCCATTACATACTTCAAGCGTAAAAAAAAGCACTACTGATATGTAGTGCTTTCATAATTTATCTTACTTAAAGTTTTCAGCTAAGTATTTGATCGTACGAACCATTTGGCTTGTATAACCATTTTCATTATCATACCAAGAAACAACTTGTACTTGATATGTATCTTCATCTACTTTAGCTACCATTGTTTGTGTAGCGTCAAATAATGATCCAACCGTTGTACCAATTACATCACTTGAAACGATTTGTTCTTCGTTATAACCAAATGATTCGTTAGCAGCAGCCTTCATAGCAGCATTGATCGCTTCCTTTGTTATTCCTTTACCCTTGACAACAGCAACCAATAAAGTTGTTGAACCAGTGATAACAGGGATACGTTGTGCTGAACCAATCAATTTACCATTTAATTCAGGAATAACTAAACCAATAGCTTTTGCAGCACCTGTTGAGTTAGGAACAACATTTACAGCAGCAGCGCGAGCACGACGGAAATCACCTTTACGATGTGGTCCATCTTGAGTCATCTGATCACCAGTATAAGCATGAACAGTTGTCATGATACCTGTTTGGATCGGAGCAAAATCATTCAAAGCTTTAGCCATTGGAGCTAAGCAGTTAGTTGTACAACTTGCTGCTGATACGATCTTATCTTCAGCTTTTAAAATGTCGTGGTTTACATTGAATACTACTGTTGGTAAATCATTTCCAGCAGGTGCTGAGATAACAACCTTTTTCGCACCAGCATTGATATGAGCCTGTGATTTCTCTTTTGATGTATAGAAACCTGTACATTCTAATACAACATCAACATCTAAACTACCCCAAGGTAATTTATTTGCATCGGCTTCCTTATAAATTCTAATTTCTTTTCCATCAACTACGATAGAATCTTCTTTTGCTACAACTTCATGATTAAATCTACCTTGAGCAGAGTCATATTTCAATAAGTGAGCAAGCATATCTGGAGCTGTTAAATCATTAATCGCAACAACTTCATATCCATCAGCAACAAACATTTGTCTGAATGCTAAACGGCCGATACGTCCAAATCCATTAATAGCAACTTTTACTGTCATAAAAAAGTCCTCCTCTTGACACTCTCTATTATATGTTTTTCAGTAATAAAAGTCAATTGTGAATATTTTATCAAATGCTCAATTTGTGACTTTTAACAAGCTTCATCTAATATGATTCATTGAAGAATAATGGTTTCTTACTAAGAGCCATCACTTCATTAATATTTAAGATATTTGTATTATATAAGCGATTAAATAGATCACGATCATTTAACCTAACATTAATCGTGTCGATCATTTTACCTGTGATATTAGGTAATATTTTGCTTATATCTAGTTGTTTTGGTAAAGAGAATTCACTTATCCCTCGCAACTGTAATGATTGATCTAATAATTTGATGAAAGCTATTGAATTAAGATAAATAAAATCTTTTATGATAATCTTGTCGATATTATCATAGTATACTATATATCCTTCTAAGTCATCATTATCATTGCGATAAGTTAATAGACGGTGATGACTTGCATCAAGCCATTTCATCATCGTCTGATAATGATCACTATCACGATGCTGATAACCATTAAAGTAATTTGTAAATTTCTGATATATATTTCTTAACTCTAACACAGTTGCTTTATCACTTATCCCTTTGTTTGAATACATAGATATTTGTGATCGTTCTAATGTATAAATTATCATTTGATAACTAACATCAAAGCCAAATTCTTTAAAATGATCATGATCTTTATGATCGATAAATGTCAAAAGATCATTATGTTCCATTTCATCAATGACCTCACTTAGCGCTTTTTTCAAAATCAAATGATCTTTAACATATAAGCCCGTTAAATAACTGATATTTAATTTCTTATCAGCTATCCACACAGGATGGCGATTTACACTGATCGTGAAGATGATTTCATCATCTTCATTTGCTATCACATAAGTATTAAATGGTTTAAACACATGATCAAAATAGAATGTCCTAAATTCTACACCATAACATTCATCATAGATCTTCTTTAATTGATCAATGTCTTTATCCTGTGCTTTTTTGATCATATTTTACCTTTTCCTATGTGTTTTTCAATCATAAAACTTGGATGATAAGATCTTTTTGCTTGTCTTAAATTTTCTTTTCCCATATCATCTTCACGATTTAGATAATTCTTATTTAACATATTCTCTTGTAGATATTCTTTCAATATTGCTTGATATAAGCCTCTAATTGATTCGTCAGCTTTTTCGATATTGATCTGTCCCATTCGATCACTTAGACTGCTACCAACAATAAATGCTCTAACACAATTATTGATCCGAATTAAACCCCCACTTACTGGTAATCTATGCCAATTATTGAAGACTCTTTCGATACCAACTGCTTCATGTGATAAAAATTCATCACAAAGATTGTCTCTCCAATCATCTAAATAGTCTCGACAATCTTCAACATTATCAACAGTTAACGTTTCATATTTATATACATCAAGATACTCACGATAAAATACATTTAAATTATTACGTTTCTTTTGTAGTCTCTTACCACTGAAGGTTCTTAATTTTTCAGTTTCATAAACATAATCATCAATGTCATTATATCTTGAGAACTCAATATCATCATCTATATGTTGGATCATTTCAACATATTCTTTCAAATAACAATTGAATACAGGTCTTTTATCCAAATCCCTAAATATCTTTTTTATTATACTTACACCTTCAATAAAATGTTCTTTAGAACATAAAGGCATATAAGCATAAGTTATATCCTTGAACTCACAAATGATGATCATGATATCATCATTATGCCATTGATATAATTTAAAAAAATCTAACCACAAGACCATATTAACGACATTATGGTTGCTCTCCTCGTATTTTGCTTTTGCTATATAAAATTCAATTAATTCAATATCATCAACAGTAACCGGTCTTAACCAATCATGATCCATATCATTTATCAGCATCTCTTTCAGTATATTCAACATCGATAACATCTTTATCAATATTGTTCTGTTGATAACTACGATTAATCCAATCTTCATTTACTTGTTGATGTTGTGTTTGTTGTTCTACTTCTTTCTTCGCCATGAAAACTGATACAATGTATCGAACTAACATATATATACCAAAAAACACGATAAGTGGCCATGCCGCTTGTAATAAAACCAAAACAATTATAAATATAAATATTCCTGAAAATCCTCTCACTATATGATCACCTCATTTATTATAACTTCATTTATACAAAAAAGCGATTTATTCATCCAATTTGCTAGCCATATCTGATAACTTAGCTAATCGATGTTTCATTCCTGATTTACTAATACTATTCTTTGTCCTTACAGCATACTCTTCACACAATTCATTTAGACTTGCTTCAGGAAAGTCTTCACGTAATTCTACCACTTCTTGTAATTTTTTATCAAGATAACGAATTCGATCATGTTTTCTTAACAATGCAATATCAGTTAACTGTCTTTGGCCTGCTTCTAAGCTCTTTACTTCATTGGCTAGTTCACAATTATCAAGCCTTGTTAGACTGTTACGAAAATCACGTTGAATTCGTAAATCTTCAAATGCCATTACCGAATTATGGGCTCCTGTAAAACGCATAAAATCAGATATTTTTTCGCTAGCCTTAAGATAAACTACATGTTGATTACGTCTTTGGATGTATTTTGCTGGCAATTCAAAGCGATGCATTAATTTTAGAATAAATAATGCATGATCTTTATCTAGTGTTGCTAACTCAAGATGATAATTACTCTTTATCGGCGAATTAACACTACCGCTAGCCATAAATGCGCCAGCTAGATAAGCCCTAGCACAACACTCTTTCCTTACTATCTGATAACCCGGATGAGCTTTTAATCTACCGTTAGTATAAAGATCAAGATCATTTAAGATATCTTGGGCTTTATTCATTACTTTGATAACATAAATATTATTCTTTTTAAGTCGCATTTTCTTAAAAACAGACAATTCCATCTCAACATCATATTTTTCCTTTAACAACAACCAAATCCGTTTTGCAGTTGTCGCGTTTTCAGTCTTGATAGATAAATATAACCCTTGACTATTGATATTTACTGTACTACATAATTGTATCAGTGCTGATAATTGTGCAGTCATACAACATGGTTTTAAGATATTCTGACCCATTTCACTCTTGACTTCACTTGTAAAAGACATTATTTCTTTCCTACTCTTTTTAATATATCTGAAAAGATCATCCTGATCTTTTCAGAATCATGACGAATAAGATCATGCTCAAAGCTCAACAATTGATATTCTTCAATTTGATAATGATGTGTTACTTCTTTATGTAATACAGGAAAAGCTTGTTGTTGAATATAACGCTCCAATACTATAGGCGGCAAGATATCATTAGCGTATACGACTAGATCGATCATTCCCTTAAGGTGCTCTTCAATAGCTTGAACATGATCTTCAAGATAATAATCATCTGTTTCCCCAGGTTGAGTCATCGCATTACATAAATAAATCTTAGTCGCATCACTTTTTAATAAAGCCTCTTTTAGGTCATCGATCACAATATTAGGAATGATACTTGTATATAAAGAACCTATCCCAAAAATGATAACATCAGCATCTAAAACAGCGCTAATGGCTTCTGTTGTAGCTTTGACCTCTTCTTGATAGAAAACACATTGAATACGATTTGCATATTTAGGAATATTCGATTCACCACGAACAATGGTATTATCACTCATACGAGCGCATAAAGTAATAGCTTGCGATGATGCAGGAATGATCTCACCCTTAATCTTTAATACCTTACTAAGATCACTTATCGCTTGCATTAAACTGCCAGATGATTTGATCAACGCTGTTAACATCAAGTTACCTAAATTGTGTCCAGCAACATCGCTTTCGTCATCTTTTTCAAACCGATAATCCATCATCTTAGTTAATAACGGTTCTGACTCACTTAACGCGATCAAAACATTACGAATATCTCCCATAGCTGGAATATGATAAGAACGACGCAAGCGACCAGTACTTCCACCATCATCAGCAACAGTAACTATAGTTGATAAATGAATATCTTCTATTTTTTTAAGGCCACGTAACATCACAGATTGTCCAGTACCGCCACCTATCACTACTACTTTTTTCATATATTACCTCTCGATTATTCTACCACGCTACCGGGTGTACCACAACAACTAATGCTCACAAAACGTCGGTAATTAAAACCCACATTATCAATGTGGGTAATCATTATTCTCTGACTAAATGGAAAACTGCTTGAGCAGCTATTGCCCCATCAGCAGCAGCTGTAACAACCTGTCTTAGATACTTAGAGTTTACATCTCCTGCCCCAAATATTCCCCTAACGCTTGTCATCATATGATCATCGACGATCATATAACCATCCTTATCTAGAATTGGTAGATGTTTGACCATTGATGTTATTGGATCAGCTCCAATATAGGGGAATATACCATCTGTCTCAATTATTGCTTTCTTTTTAGTTTCAACATGCTCAATCTCTAAAGCATTGACTCTGCCATCTTTATCAATAATATTTATAGGAATATGTTTTCTAATTATTTCAATCTTTGGATTATTAATGACCTTCTGTTGGGCTAGTTCATCACCTCTAAAAACATCACGTCTAATGATCAAATATATCTTCTTAGCAAAGGTAGTTAAATAAAGCGATTCTTCAAGGGCAGAGTTTCCTCCTCCAACTACAGTTACGATCTTATCTCTAAAGAAAGCTCCATCGCAAACAGCACAATACGATACACCCTTTCCTGTTAATCGCTCCTCATTAGGGATATTTAGCAAGCGTTCTTTTGTGCCGGTAGCAATTATAACCGCCTTACTAATTAGGCGATCATTATCTGCACATTCAACGATAATATCATCTTCTAGCTTATCTACTTTTATAACTTCCTTAAAATCGGCTTCTGCACCAAATGCTGTTGAATGTTCAAACATCTTGAATGCAAGATCCGCCCCGTTGATCTCCGTTATTCCTGGCCAATTACTAATTTCAGCTGTTTTGATCAATTTTCCACCAGGAGCCGATCCTTCGATCATTAAGGTTTTTAAACCCGCTCTGCTAGCATATACCGCAGCCGTCATCCCTGCCGGTCCACCACCAACAATGATCAACTCATATCTTTTGTCCATGAAATATCCTCCTTCAAGATAGTAATTATATCTAATAGGTTATCAATAACTCGATTAGGATTAGCCATCAACATATTAGATTTACGCTCCTCACTTTGATAATAACCAATCGTAAATGACCCAGCATTGATACCTGCTAACATATCATTATAGTTATCACCGACATAAATACAATTATCATACTTTCCATCTAAAGCAATTATTGCTTTTCTAATACCTTCAGGATTAGGTTTTGGATCAGTAACCTTGTCAAGTCCAATAACCACATCAATATAAGGACTCATACCAGTTAGATCAAGTCCAAGATCAATACCATCAGTAAACTTATTTGAAACAATGCCCAATTTATATCCTTCAGCCTTAAGTTGAGATAATAATTCAACAGCATTCGGCAATGGTTTTATGTAATCCTTATGTAACTTAAAATTTAATTCACGATATTCTTTGATCAAATCAGAAATATCCTCCTTAAACGGATACTTTTCAAACGTCTGCTTTAAAGTCGGACCTAATAATGAAATCTTATCCTCTAATGTTAATTCATAGTCAGGAAGATATTTTTTAAATAAGCTTTCATATGTAGCCAATATAACACCTTCTGTATCAGCCAAAGTTTGATCAAAATCAAATAAGATTATTGGTTTACGCTTAAACACCTTTCTAAACAAGCCAAGCATCCCGACAAGACCAATCAAAAAGAAAGCTATTGATGTTAATTGTGCCATTTTTAGATTCATAAACATTAGACTATCAGATCTAAACTCTTCAACAATAAAACGAACTAGACCATACCACATTAAATATGCATAAACCAAATCTCCTCTTTTAGGCTTTGAGAATTTTTTATACACAAATATGATCAAAATAAAACCAAGTAGGTTACCAAAACTCTCGTAAAAGAAAGTAGGTTCTTGATAACTACCATTAATATACATTACATCCTTAATAAATGACGGCCATCCACTATAAAAAGACTCAGGCACGACCCTACCAAAAGCTTCTTGATTAAAAAAATTTCCCCACCGACCAATAGCCTGAGCTACTAACATGCTAGGAAAGATCATATCACATAGACGTAAGGCACTGATGTGTTTACGCTTTGCATATATCAAAGCAAAGATGACACCACCAACAATAGCTCCTTGGATTGCCAAGCCGCCCTCCCATGTTTGTAATATCTTTAATGGGTTGCTTAGATAGTATTGCAAATCATAAAAAACTACAAACCATAACCGAGCTCCAACTACTGCTGAAATCGTACATCCAATAAATAGATCGTCAGCTATATCCTGTTCATAACCCGCTTTTTTGAAATTACGCGAACTATACCAATAAATAAAGATACCACCAATAATGATCAATACCGGATACCATCTTAGCTCAAAACCACCAATACTTAAGATCGTGGATAAATCTGGAAATAGTCTCATAACACTACCCGCTCTTTCTACTTAATGCCATTACGTTTATTCTCTTCAACTATATGATCATAAACCATTTGTTCGAAATCTTGGGAACTATTGATCCCCATTTGTTTTAATGTGAAATTAGTAACTGCTGACTCTACCAATACCGACATATTTCGACCTTCTTTTACTGGTAGTGTTAATTTGGGAATCTTAACATTAATTATATTCTCATAAGTTTCCTCATTACCTATACGTTCATATGTCACTAGGGAATCGAAGTGCTCTAAATGAATCATAAATTCAATCTGAATATCATCTAAAATAGCACGAGCTCCAAACATTTTTACAACATCAATTATCCCAATGCCTCGTATCTCAAGATAACCTCTTAACAAACGTGGCGCTTTTCCAATTATACGATTGTGCATACGATAAGCATCCACACGATCATCGGCAACCAATACATGACCGCGGTTGATCAGATCAAGCGCCAACTCACTTTTACCAATACCACTTTCTCCAGTGATTAGAACCCCTTTACCAAATATGCTCATGAGTCCACCATGAATATTGCTAAAACTCGCTAGTTTATCATCTAAAAAACTTACGACGTTTACCATTACTCGATTGGTAGGGAGATCTGATGAAAATATTGGAAAATTCTTTCTATTTGCTATCTTCTCTAAAATCGGATGTAATGTTTCATTATGTGTAATGATGATGCAAGGCACTATATCATTAGTGATAAAGTCAAAACGCTCTTGTAGCATATCATCACTCAACATACGTATGTATGCCATTTCTTTTTGACCAAGCAAAGTTACACGATTGAAGTCACTTTTCTCTTTAAAACCAGCCAATTCCAAACCTGGTCGATTAGTATCAGCAACAACGATCTCTCGCTCTAAAGATCTTTCATCACCAGTTAAATGTTTAAACTGAAAGAAATCATTAAATTCCTTGATAGTAACATGTTTCTTGCTATTCATATGGCCTCCTATCGGTACTGTAAAACCTTTTTAAGATACTGACCAGTATAACTTTCTGTTTTCTTGCTCACTGATTCTGGTGTTCCAGAAGCTATGACATAACCACCCTCGTCACCGCCCTCCGGACCAAGATCAATTATATGATCAGCATTTTTGATGATATCTAGGTTATGTTCGATCACAACGATAGTATCTCCATTATCAACAATCCTTTGTAAGATCAATAATAATTTCTTAACATCGTGACTATGTAATCCAGTTGTTGGCTCATCCAAGATATAAAGGGTCTTACCTGTTGGTCGCTTCTTTAATTCACTAGCAAGTTTGATCCTTTGGGCTTCACCACCACTCAAAGTAGTAGCTGATTGACCCAGTTTTATATAATCTAAGCCAACATCAATCAGTGTTTGTAACCCATGTTTAACTTTATGTATACCATGAAAGAACTCTAACGCTTCTTCTATGGTCATCTCTAATATATCATAAATATTCTTGCCTTTATAAGTTACTTGTAAGGTTTCATCATTATAGCGTTTGCCACCACATTCTTCACAAGGAACATATACATCGGGTAAAAAGTTCATCGATATTCGTTTAATGCCATCTCCTTGACATCTTTCGCATCTACCTCCACTTACATTAAATGAAAATCGCCCTTTATCATAACCTCTCATCTTAGCTTCAACTGTTTGAGCAAATAGGTCACGAATATGATCAAAGACACCTGTATAAGTTACTGGATTACTACGTGGAGTTCGACCAATAGGATCTTGATCAATAATGATCACCTTATCGATATTTTCAAAACCCTTAAAATCTTTATGCTTACCAGGTTTAACTCTGACTCTACCTAGTTTTTGTTGAATCGCTTTACCTAATATTTCCATTACTAGACTTGATTTACCACTTCCACTAACACCAGTGACACAAATGAATGTCCCTAAAGGAAATTTAACAGTAATACCTTTAAGATTATTTTCTGATGCTTTGATAATCTGCAAGTTCTTTCCATTTCCTTTTCTTCTTTTTTCCGGATATGGAATGATTAATTGATGTGATAAATACATGCCGGTGATTGAATTGGGGTTTGCCATGACTTCACCTGGTGTTCCAATAGCAACCACTTCACCACCATGTTTACCAGCTCCTGGTCCTATATCAACGATATAATCACTAGCTAACATCGTTTCTTCATCATGTTCTACAACGATCACTGTATTACCAAGATCCCGCATATTCTTTAAGGTAGTTATCAGTTTGTCATTATCTCTTTGATGTAAGCCAATTGATGGCTCATCAAGCACATAAAGAACACCTGTTAAATGCGAGCCAATCTGTGTAGCCAATCTTATACGTTGTGCTTCTCCACCTGATAATGAACCAGCTAATCGATCAAGTGTAAGGTAATCTAGACCTACATCACTTAAAAATGTCAACCGAGCATTTATCTCTTTGATCACTAACCTAGCTATCTCTTGTTTCATTGGATCAAGCTCTAATTCATTCATAAAGATCAACGCTTGTTTAATTGACATTTCCGTCCATTGATAAATATTCTTTTCATTGATCATAATACTAAGAGCCATTTCATTTAATCGTGAGCCATGGCATTTATAACATTCTTGCTCAGCCATAAATGTTCCATACCAGTCTCTAGACATGTTGGACGTAGTCTCCCAATATCTTCTTTCAATAAGTTTAGCAACTCCCTCAATATAATCAAAACGACGATAATGATTACCGCTATTTGAATTTAACTCATATTCAATAGGTTCCTTAGAACCATTTAAGATAATATCCATCTCTTGTTCTGTCAAACTCTTAAGTGGTTTATCAATGCTTATATGATAGTGATCTAATAATGTTTTAAACATTTGCCATTCAAGATTGTTTGAATTAACTATATTCTTATAATAGATTATTCCACCCTTATGAATCGATTTATTAAGATCTGGCATCAATAATTCAGGATCTACATGCTGAGTAACTCCCAACCCCTTACAAACATCACAAGCCCCAAGAGGAGAGTTAAAAGAGAACAATCTTGGCTCTAATGCTGGAATCGAAAAACCACAAATGTCACAAGCATAAGTTTGTGAGAACAAGATATCTTCATTCTTAATATTTACTACAACAAGACCATTAGTTAGTTTAAGAGCCGTTTCTAATGAATCATGAATACGTGATCGACTCTCTTCTTTCTTGATGATTCTATCTACGATCACAAATATGTCATGATTCTTATTCTTCTCAAGTTCAATCGTTTCTTCTAACATTTTAATCTCATCATCAACACGAACTCGAATAAATCCTTCACTTTGTAATTTCGCTAATAATTCTTTATGCGTTCCCTTTTGTCTTTTTACAATAGGAGCCAAGATCATCATCCGCGTACCATCTTCATAATCCATGATACGATCGATCATTTGCTTGATCGTTTGTGATTCGATCTTCACGTTGTGTATAGGACAATAAGGAGTTCCTACTCGAGCATACATTAATCGCAAATAATCATAAATCTCAGTAATAGTTCCTACAGTAGAACGTGGATTATTACTAGTAGATTTCTGATCAATAGCGATCGATGGAGACAACCCCTCAATCAGATCAACATCTGGTTTATCAACATTATCTAGAAACTGACGAGCATAAGTGCTTAATGATTCAACGTACCTTCTTTGTCCTTCAGCATAAATAGTATCAAAAGCTAAAGAAGTCTTTCCTGAACCAGATAATCCCGTCATGATGACTAATTTGTTTCTTGGTATATCAATATCAATATTCTTAAGGTTATTTTCACGTGCACCTCGAATCACGATAAAATCTTTTTCCATTAAAACCTCACAATAGTATCATCATTATACAATATTTATTTTCAAGTAGCCATCAAGTAACCTATGAATATTAATTTAAAAAAGGGTTTTATCAACCCTTTACATATCATTTAAAGTCTTATTATTTAAATATAAGCGATGATCACTAAGTTCACTTACGATCGTAGAATGAGTGACTACAATGACTGTCTTGTTAAACTCTTTTGTAAGATTTTTAAATATCTTGATGATCTCACCTTCAGTTTCGGTATCAAGGTTACCAGTAGGTTCATCCGCAAAGATTAAATCGACATTAGATGCAATTGCTCTAGCGATCGCAACCCTTTGTTGTTCACCACCAGACAATTTATTGATCATACGATCCGCTTTAGATTTAACGATCCCAAATTTTTCAAGAAGAGCATAGGCGACTTCTCTGATATTTTTCGGAATTTCATTATCTGTCTCCGACATCGCTAGTTCAATATTCTCTACTGCAGTTAAATATGTTAGTAAATTATATTGTTGAAATACGATGCCAATCTTATTACGGCGATAGCTTCCCAACCCAATCTTATCGATATCTTCTCCATCATAGTATACTTTTCCACTTTCAGGTTTATCTAAGCCTGCGATTATCGATAAAAGCGTCGTCTTACCACTACCACTTGGACCAAGAATCGTATAAAACTTACCTTTTTCAAAATCATAATTGACATTATCTAATATCGTTCGCTTATTACCACCATCGATATAACTATATGAAACGTTCTCAAGTCTTAACATTTTCTCGCCTCCCTTTAATATGTATTCGTCAAGATGCGTTTAGGATTAAAGCGCATGATCATGTATGAAGGGATCAAGATACTAACAAGGACAACACCCATTCCCATCACATATATTTCAGCAATGATCAATGGATTGATCTTGACTTCATATTCGCTCATCATATCATCTTGAGTTATCTCAGTAAAATACGAGTCATCATAATAATAATAATTATCATCATCTTCAATTTCAGTATTAGCTAATTGATAGTCAAGAACCGCTTGACCAATACCCTTAGCCATTAGGCTACCACTTAAGACAGCTAAACTAAAACCAATTATCGCAACGACCGCTAACTCGATAAACAATTGACTTACAACTTTAAACTTACTTACACCCATTGACAATAGGATGCCAATTTCATGTTCTCGTGTCTTCATTGTCAAAGCCGTTACTAAAGTAATGATAACAACCGCATTTATAACAACTATCCAAACGATTATCGATGCAAACAAGGACATGGTATCTAATGGCTTGGCAAACTTTTTAAACAACTCATCGTTAGCATTCAATTTAGTAAAACGTGGTAAGATATCTTGACTTTCAGCAACGAATTCCTCTACATTCAAAGGATCATCTAACAGTATTACATAATTACTATAGAAGTTATCAACTGTTGGCATATTAGCATCATCTTGATAATATGGTTCATCAGGCCACATTTCCTTATAATAATTCCAAGCAGCCGTATTGATCTCGACTAATTTTTCACTAATACTAGAAGCTGGTACTAATATAGCATTCTCTGGTGCATATGCTGGTTGTTGTGCCATCCAAGAATCTTGTTCGCTAAATACGGTATTGTTTGTATAAATACCAATGATCTCATATTCGATCTTAGTATCAAGATCACCAATATATTCTGATTCATAAGAATTTTCACCGATAATATCAACAGTGATATAATCACCAATCTTCAAGTTATTGGCCGCGGCTAAACGCTCTTCAATGACTGCCACCTTTGCATTTGCATCAATCTCATCTTGAGTATAAAATCTACCTTCGTTAATGACGTAAGTTCCATCATTTAACTCGATCATATTATCATAAGCATTACCGATCAAACGGGTGTTTCTTTCTACATATACATAATCACTAGAAGCTTCTCTATAAACGATGATATCATCATCACCCTCTGTTTCTTTGATGATAGGTGAATAACTATCAGCATACACTTCATATTTCAAGAGTAGATTAATGATCTCAATATGTTCATTTTCGATTATTTTCTCAAAATCGGTCTTAGTTAATTGTGGGTATTCATTCCACGCATCCTCTTGTTCTTCTGGTGTTAAATCTTCTATCCAATCCTGAAATGCTTCATAATCCACTTCAAAAGTTACGACTGGTTTCATTTTCTGTCTAGTCAGTGTTTTAGCATTTTCACTAGCATAACTTATCCCTAAACCTACAATTACTAGATTACCAATTAATAAGAATGTAAATATCAATAAGATCGATTTAGTCTTTAATCTTGATATATTCTTAATCGCTCTGTTTAAAAAGTTCATATTCGTTTCCTTTCCTAATCTACATTATTTGCATAAACGTATACATTTATAACATCTAATTGTGTTAGATAATTCCCACCAACTGGCGTTGTATCTGTATCATTAATCTTTACAGATGCAATAGTACCGATTGTATTAGTGCCAGCCGTTTGGTATGTGATCTTACAAGTAAGATCATCAGAAACACATAATGTCCTGATTTCTTCTTCGGTTGTATCACCAATAGTGATCGAGTTCCAGCCAGTTGACAACAAAACATTTTTACCTTTGGATATAACTAAACTTAGCTTTGTTCCAACCGTCAAACTACTTAAATTACTTATACGAACGATATTCCCTGCTGCTACAGTTTCATTTATTTCATAAGTGTAAGTAGGATCTATACTCAGATTAGCACCATTTTCATTCAATGTAGCTATCTCAGCTTTTAGTGTCTCTATACTAACATTCGATGTTTGAGATAATCTTGGTTTACCCAATGATATACCTACATATAATATCGAATCATCCTTGATCAAGGTCCCTGAAGTGATCGATTGATATACGACGACATCTTCAGCTATCGTAGCGTGATATACTTCTTTAAATCTAACAGTCACATTGTTAGCAGCCGCCCAATCAGTAACTCTTTCTCGCGTATATGCATCAAGATAGATCATCTTAACCGCCGGTCCTTTAGAAACTACTACCTTGATCGTATCGCCTTCTTTGACCTTATCATTTTTAGCTATGCTCAACGATACTATGTTCCCAAGGGCAATTTTACTATCGTAGGCTTCACTCATATCAATAACTAACTTGTTATCATCAGCCCAAGATTTAAATAAACTATAAGCTTGATCAACGTAATCAGTAGTAACTGTTATCGTTGCAGCTGGCTTTGGCCCCTTAGACACCACGATCGTCAATGTCGATCCTCTTGTAAATTCAGATTCATCAATATTCTTAAGATCGTAGGATATAACTTGATCTTCAGGTATAATATCATCATATGTCGTTGTAACTCTTGTATTTAGTAATTTGTTTTCAGCAATCCATTCATTGATAGCAGATAGATCGAGTGCTTTGATATCTACAAATGCAACACTTTCATCAGGATCTGCACCTAACGAAACGGTAATCGTTAATTTAGCATCTTTCCGTATTTTTTCGCCCTCTGCGATATCTTGGCTGATGATCACATCTTCAGCTACCTCAAAGTTATACTCTTCAACTAATAATACCCCTTGAGAATCTATATCATTCTGTCTTGCCCACGCAGTAAACTCGCTGATCTTACTCCCAACGAAATTTTGCATAGTTATATTAGGTTTAAAAAACAAGAGATATGTTCCACTTGCGATGATCGCTAAAATGATTAAAACAATTATCACATTCTTAGGACTAAATGGACTGGGCCTGTGGATCTTTTCAACCTTTTCTTCTTTAAAACTATCTGGTTTTTGATCTACCTCTTGTGCCAATGAACCGAGAAAATCTTTGTTTTCTGCCATAAAAAACCCCCTATTCGCTAATTTATTCTAACACTTTGCAAATGAATTACTACAAAACGCTAATAAGTTGCATTTTTTGTACATATCTTGCTTTGTGTCATATTTCACATAGTACACTACTATAGCCACTATGCTTTGTCAACGAATTGGGGGTATCTTAATATATTCTTAAAACTTAACTATTAGCTTTAAGTTCAAGTATTATATCACGTAATTCTGCAGCTCTTTCAAAGTCTAATACCAAAGCTGCTTCACGCATTTCTTTTTCAAGATTTTCAATCAATATAGTTTGAGCTTTTTTGTCTTTCTTCACTTTCTTCTTCATGAATTCAACTGCCATCTCTGCTGTTTCCTTACCATGGATAGCATCACGAATTTCCTTAACGATCGTTTTTGGTGTTATATTATTGACCCTATTATATTCTTCTTGGATAAGGCGACGTCGATCTGTCTCATCAATCGCCTTTCTCATCGAATCTGTGATCTTATCTGCATAAAGATAAACCTCACCATTTACATTACGTGCTGCTCTTCCAATGGTCTGGATCAGAGCTCGAGATGATCTTAAAAATCCTTCTTTATCTGCATCAAAGATAGCCACAAGTGAAACCTCGGGTATATCTAATCCTTCTCTTAATAAGTTAATGCCAACAAGGACATCATACTTACCTTTTCGAAAATCACGTATAATATCAATTCTTTCTAAAGTTTTAGTTTCATGATGTAAATAAACCACTTTTAAATCTAAACGTTTTAGATAACTGGTCAGATCTTCAGCCATTTTAACTGTTAAAGTTGTTATCATGACTCTTTCCTTTTTGTTTGCTCGTAACTTTATTTGATCAACTATATCGTCAATCTGTTCTCTTTGTGGTTTTACCGTTATCTTAGGATCGATCAGCCCAGTTGGTCTAATGATCTGTTCAACAATATCATTAGGAGCTTTATCTAATTCAAAATCACCTGGAGTAGCTGATACATATATCACTTGATTAATAACTTCTTGCCATTCATCAAAACGCATAGGTCGATTATCTAATGCGCTAGGTAAACGAAACCCATAGTTGACTAATACCTCTTTGCGAGCACGATCTCCATTATACATACCTCTTATCTGAGGAACGCTAACATGTGATTCATCTACAACCAACAAAAAATCATCTGGAAAATAATCATAGAGATTAAATGGCCTTTGGTTCTCTTTTCTACCATCGATATGCCTTGAATAATTTTCAATACCAGAACAAATGCCAAACTCTCTTAAAGATTCAAGATCATAAAGCGTTCTTTGTTCAAGTCGTTGTGCTTCTAATAATTTACCCTGTTGATTTAGATAAGCTAATCTTTCATTTAATTCAGCTTCAATCTTCTCACAAGCCTTAAGAATCGTTTCTTTATCACGTGCATATTCATTTGCTGGAAATATATTATAAACAACATAGTTATTAAGCACTTTACCACTTACTACTTCTACTTCGGTTATCCTCTCGATAACATCATCAAACAATTCAATACGCAAATGATGCTGGTCAGTATAACCAAAGGTTATTTCGATAACATCTCCTCTTACTCTAAACGTACCCCGTACTTGATCGATATCATTACGCTTATATTGTCTTTCTACTAGTTTCATCAATAATTGTTTACGATCAATCTTTTCATCGACGCGAATCGTAAAAAACATATCTCGATATAGATTAGGATCACTTGATGCGTAGATACTCGCAACTGATGAAACGATAATCGTATCTCTTCTTTCCAATACTGCATTTAGGGAAGCCATTCGTAGCATATCTAGTTCTTCATTGATCATGGCTGTTTTTTCAATATAAGTATCAGTCTTTGGCATGTAAGCTTCTGGTTGATAATAATCAAAATTGGACACAAAATACTCTACTCGATTATTAGGAAATAATTCTTTAAATTCACTATATAATTGACCTGCCAAAGTTTTATTGTGAACAAATACTAAAGTTGGCTTTTGCACTTGTTGAATGACGTTAGCAATGGTAAATGTCTTGCCTGTTCCAGTCGCTCCCAATAACACTTGATGCTTTTTACCCTCATTTAAACCTTCAACTAACGCATTGATCGCTTTTGGTTGATCTCCTGTTGGATTAAATTTCGAAACAAGTTCAAATCTATTCATTTAACAGCTCCAAAGCTTTAGCTTTTTGAGTATCATACCTATCTGTATCTGTACTCCATTGACGAATTACTTCTGAACACAAAAGTGAAGTAACATCACCATCCATGATTCCGCTAGGCTTAAGATCATAATCTTTTTGAAATTCAATTAAAGCAGTTTTTGTTGATTGATCAAAATATCCATCATTACGTTCTACTTCATAACCCAAGAAATCTAAACAATTTTGAGCTATTGCAATATTCTCATCTACTTGGTCATACTGATAGAACTCACCTTCAGATAATTCAATGATGGGCATACCTAAAACCGGATGTAATTCTACAAAAACATCTGGTTCAAGACCAACTTTATCGATCGCGATCCGCTTTGGTGTTAACCAAAGCGCTTTTGAGTATTTTAACGCACTGCCATCAGCGAAGTACACCGGTACCTGAACTGTACTTTTACCATATGTCGTAACTCCAACAAAGATAGCCTCACCATTATCTCGCATACAACCAATGAATGCTTCTGATGCACTAGCTGAATTCTCATTACCTAAGATAATAATATTAGTAAAGTTCTCATAATTTCCACCCGTCGCAAACGAAGTCTCTGCCGTTTTATCAGTATATTCTTGGATTAAGATTGGATCTCCTTCATCTAAAAACAAACTGGCTACTCCAATTAAAGAAGTTAGATATCCGCCACCATCATCTCTTAGATCGATTATCAGCTTATCTACATTATTATCCTTAAAATAGATTAGATACTTTTCTACTTCTTCAGGAGCAGCTGAACTAAATTGAAATATCTGAATATAACCGATATTATAATCTATGATTTCTCCATAAACCGAGTTCTCAACGATAGCTCTTGTTATATCTACCATAAATGTTTCCTTTTGGCGAATATAAGTAACGTTTACTACCGTACCTGCTTCTCCTTGTACTTCAGACACAAGCTTATCACTATCCCAGCCAGTTACACTTTTTCCATCAATTTCGATTATGATGTCTCCAGGCTCTAATCCAGCTTGATCAGCTGGCGCATCTTTATATATTCTTTCAACTAAAATTCCATCATCGATTATCTGATATTGAATACCGATTCCCGTAAATCCCATATCTATACTTTGTGCAAAATATTCAACTTCTTCAGGTGTCATATAATCAGTATGAAGATCAAGATCTGTACCTATCATGCCATCGATAGCACGGTCGATCAATGTACTCTCAGGATCATCAATATCATTGATAAAGTACCAATCTTCAAGCAATGTCTGATATATAGTCGCAAAACGATTAAATTGTTCATTTTCTGTATTAAACTCATCTGCTTTTGTATTCATACCTAAAATTACACCAATCAATAAGCTTGAACTAATGGCAAAAACGATCAGTATCGCTAATAAGATCGTGTTTTGTTTTTTACGTTTCTTTTGTCTTATCTCTTCAATCTCATCCGGCCATAGATGCCTTTCTAGTTTTATCTGTATCTTTCTATCTTCTTTATTATCGCCCATATAAACCTCGATTCAATTAATCATAGTTTAAACTATTTCAAGTAAAATGAAAAGTTGTAAACAAATTAAAAGAGTTCAATCGAACTCTTAATATCCTAGTATTGTTTTTGGTGGCAAACGACATGGGGCAACATCTCCTGTATTCTCACACGTTTTACTCAAAGCAGCACTTCCCCATCCTGCCCCAAAAGACATATCACCATTCCAATTATCAGCATAATGAGATATAGATTTCTCACCAAGATAAAATATTTCGATATGGACATGTGGACCAGATGAATTCCCACTTGTGCCTAAACGACCAATTTCATCTCCAGCACTAACGATCGTTCCTGTAGCGATAGGACTATCTTTTTCCAGGTGCAAGTATTTGATCGCATATGTCTTACTACCAACAGACACCAACAGATATATTTGATTTCCTCCGCCAGTACTCCCAGGATAGCCACAGGTATTTCCAAGATATCCATATGTAGAACAAGCATTAGCTCGATACAACACGACACCATTGGCTACTGCTTTAACTGTCGTACCAATTGACTGTGCGATATCAACGCCCAAGTGAACACCACCACCGAATGATGCTGGATAATACCACGTTGATGCTGTAACTCTACCGCCACTTACTGGTTTAGTCCAACCAGGAGAAGGTAAGATATTCCCCAAAGCTTCACTTATATCCTTAAGCTTATCAACAGAAGCTGAATAATCTTGAGCTATTTGATTTGCTTGGGCTTCAAGATCGGCCTCTTGACGATAATATTCAACTAAAGCTTCTTCAATAAAAGCCATTAATCCTTCTATATATTTTTTGTTAGCTTCAACATTCGCCTTATTTGCATTCAATGTCTCTATTTGTCTAGCTAATTCAGCCCTATTCACTTCTAAACCTTCAATCTCTGTATTTAATTCATCCATCAAATGATGATCAGACGCTTCTATATCGGCCAAAGCCTCGATTCTTCTAATCAGATCAAGAAAACTGGTTGATCCAATCAAAAACTCGATATAATTATTTACTCGAATAAACGATTGCATACTCAACATGCGATCTTGGATCGCTTCATCAATCTCATTTATGCGTGCTTCGCGTTTTAATATTTGTTTTTCTAAAGCCTTGATCGATTCTTCAGATGCAGCGATAGCTCTGTTTAAACTGGCGATTTCTTCTTCAATCTCAGCAATTTGATCTTGATATTCATGAACCTTTTTAACATTTTCAGCAATATTGTCCTTCAAATTGTCAAGCATGTCTTCGATATCTTCAAGTTCATCTAGTCGATCATTAGCGATTTGATTTAAATAAAGTTGATATTGTTTACATAATTCAATCGTTTCAGGATCAGTCAAACTTACACTACAAAGGCTATCATAATATGATTCGTTACCAGCGAAATCAACCGCAAAAACAATTAAATATGAACTAGAAAAGATGATCGCTATACAAATTATATAACTTAGAATCTTCTTCATCTTGTCCACCAAAGTTTACGTGTTACCGATATAAAGCTACCAAGCATACCAACCACAACCCCCAACAACAGTAAGATAGCAGCTAAAAGTGGCACAAAAGGTACAATTGGAACCAAGGCGAATATACGAGTAAACAAATAGCCATCTAACATGTTATAAAGATATATATATCCAATTACAGTCAAAATTATTGGTATTAATGATCCGATCATGCCAATGATCATTCCTTCAATGATAAATGGCCAACGAATAAACCCATTACTTGCACCAACTGTGCGCATTATAAACAGTTCATCACTTCGAGCATTGATTGTAGTATCAATCGTATTTGTGATCAACAAAATGGCTAAAAGACCTAAAGCACCCATAACGATCAAAGTTCCCGTTTTGATCGATTCCATTGAATCCATTAATAACAATGTTCCTGTACCTCCGTAGTTGACTTTTTCGATATGATCAATTTTCGCTACAATAGTTGCTACATTTTCGATTGATTCACCACTAGTTGTTTCAATTAAAAAAGCATCACGCAACGGGTTCTTATCCCCAACATACATCTTAAACAAGTCCCCTTGATCACCATAGGCCTCAATAAAGGCATTTAACTCGCTATCCTTGTCCGAAAATGTGACTGATTTAACTCCAGGTAGATTTTCAATCTCTTCTCTTACTGATCTTATTTGTTCGAAATTAGTACCAACTTCAATCTTTGCATGAATTTGAACACTACTTTCGATCGTGTCCACGATCAAGCGAATATTGACGCTCAAAATTAAAAAAACACTTACGATCATCAAAGTCATTGTAACTGCACTAGAACTAGATAAAGACATCGCTCGATGTCTGATAACTCCATAAATACCTTCTCTTAAGATTCGTGCTATTTTAGTGATCATGACTTCGATAGCCTCCTTCTACTAAATCAGCTACGATATGACCATCTTCTAAGATGATCGTTCTCTTTTTATAGAAATCAACAACTTTTTCATCATGGGTTACCATGATAATCGTCGTTTCTTCTTCCTTGTTTATCTTTCCTAATAAATGAATGATCTCTTTGGACATCTGTGGATCAAGATTACCTGTTGGTTCATCTGCAATCAATAACTTAGGTTGGTTAGCGATTGCCCGAGCAATAGCAGCTCTTTGTTGTTGCCCGCCTGATAATTGTGATGGATAAGAATTAGCCTTATCAGCTAATCCAACCAACTCCAAAACCTCTCTAACCCGCTTCCGAGCTTTCGTCTTTTCGATATTAATAACTTCAAGTGCAAAATAGATATTCTCAAAAACAGTCTTTGCTGGTAATAAACGATAATCTTGAAAAACCACACCTAAACTTTGACGATGTTTAGGTATTTGTCTTGATTTAAGTGCACCAATATCAACATCATCTAAGATTACCCTTCCGCTTGTGGGTGTTTCTTCAGCATTTATTAATTTCATCAATGTTGATTTTCCTGATCCCGTTGGACCAATCACATAAACAAACTCTCCCTGTTTAATCTTTAAATTAACATTATAGAGTGCATTAAAACCGTTTTTATATTGTTTGCCTACATCATTGAATTCCAACATAATGTCACTTCCGTTCCTTTAGATTATAACACAGCATATTTATGATATTCCCATATCACTAAATTATCATTTAAATCTTATAATCAAATGAAAAACCATTTCCATGAACCTCGTTCGCATCCTGGATTATCAAAAAAGCTTGTCTGTCGATTTCATTTACTAAACGCATAAAATTTGGATATTGATTACCTGTTAAAACAACTAATAAAACTTCTTTGTCTTCTCTTGTATAACCACCCTTGGCTTGCAGAATCGTCGTACCACGCAAGATAGTATTTTGAACCATATCATTGATCTTATCTATCTTATCACTGATCACATAGATGGCTTTTGCTCGCTCTGCACCAAAAGTCAATACCTTATCGATCGCAAATGATGTTCCCCATACCGCTATAAAGCCAATAAGTACAGCTTCAAATCCATATGATATCATTCCAAAGAAGACAGTTATCGCATCAGTAATCAAAACTAGAGTAGATAATTTAATACCGGTATATTTATTAATGATAAGAGGCGGTATATCCATTCCACCAGTGCTGGCTCCAGCCTTAAAGACAATTCCAACACCAGCGCCACCTAATAATCCAGCATATAGACTTGCTAATATTGGATCAATATCTACTATGATCTCAAAACGATTAATAATAACTAACATAAGTGGATATAATATAGTCGTTATAAAAGTACTTAAAGCAAACTTCTTACCAAGAAAAACACTACCCACAACAAACAATATGATCATCAAGACATTAATAATTATCGTTGAATCGATGTCTATAAGTACATTTAAAGCAACCGCTAAGCCCGCAACTCCACCAGATAAGATATTGAACGGTAAAACAAAGACCGAAACAGAAAAGGCGAGGATCAAACATCCTATTGTGATTTGTATTAAATTCTTAATCGTTTGGACCGTCATTTTATTCATATAAGCACCTTTGTTTCATTGTATCAAATTTAATCATTGATGATAAGCATTCTTCACTGTAGTATATCCAGAAGCTATATTTAGTGATATAATAAATATATATATAAATCAAGGAGAAATGATAATGGAAAATAAGCCGACAATGATGGATTACATTTACCAGACTCCTTCAACAGTCATCGCAAACGTTGATCGATCAGCAGAATTGACTAAGAAGATGGTTGATCTATTTTTAGAAAGAGACTATGAAAGTATTTGTATCGTGGCTAGTGGTTCTAGCAATAATGGAAGTCTTTGCGCTCGTGATTTTATGCGTAAATATCTAAAAACAGAAGTTAAGTTAGTACCACCCTTTACCTT
The DNA here is from genome assembly GCA_028686295.1 of Erysipelotrichaceae bacterium. GTDB lineage: Bacteria > Bacillota_I > Bacilli_A > Erysipelotrichales > Erysipelotrichaceae > JAQUCI01. Next base: position 26,894 of record JAQUCI010000005.1, read on the forward strand.
CTTAAATCATGAACATGATCTAAGAGATGATAGTTTTACTGAAGTAGTTTCACAAAGCGGATGTAGCACAAATGCGATTGAATG
>JAQUCI010000006.1 GCA_028686295.1 Erysipelotrichaceae bacterium
ATTATGAGTTAAAAAAATCATCACCCATAAGTAAAGTTTAGGGTTATTTGTGGATTTTTTTAGTTCATAGGTTTAATTTAAAGTAAGGAATGTGTATTCTGGGAAAAAACACCCCACTAAAATACGTTTTAGATGAATTTGAGGAATGGAATATTAGGAAAAATATTAACTCATTTTTTCCTTTAATTCCTTTAGTTCCGTTATGATTGAGGAATTATCCTGGAACTCCATGTTGGTGTTGCAGTCAGGGCATATGAAGTTTCTTTCAGAAGCTTCTTCAAAGTTGTATCTACACCCATTGGGACAGACAAAAAACATGTTATCTTCTTCATATTCCAGAGATTGATGAATTTCACGGGAGATTTTATCAAATTTATCGGATATGATCTCTGCGATTTTCTCTTCTTCAAATTTCCAGCTGTAGGTATACCATTGAGTTTCAGGATCCTTACTCCTCTTATAACTGGCTACACCTGCATCGTATAGTTTGTATAATATCCTTCTTACAATGTTAAGTCGAATTTCAGTTTCCTCTGCAATTTCCTCATCAGTTGTTTTTCCATTCAATAAACATTGAATAATGGGGATGCTATTCTCATCATCTTTAGTAACATCAATGAGAATCTCCTGCACGTTAGGATCAGCAAGCATCGCGTTTCCTCCTTCCTGTTTTGACATTTTTAGCAGCTCTTGTATTTCAGATCATTAAGTTCTATTTCTGGTCAATAATCTAAGTTCTGGATCATTAAGTTCTAGTTCAGGTCAATAACCTAAGTTCTGGGTCATAAGTTCAAGCATTAATCTCCTCACACGGAGAGAAAGAAATCAATCATAAAATGGGTTATCTATATTTTCTTCAATAGTATCAGCAGTTATATTGATATTTTTAATTGTCATATATCGATAAAAAGAACGTAAGTTAACAATTTGAAATAACCAAAGAACTGTTATGATGATCAAAGAAAAAACTGTAAAATATTTTAATATTTTAAATTGAATCTTATTTCTATCTTTAAAGAATTGTTTAATCTTTTTAAACATCTTTTACCTGCGAATCAAAACGATATCCTACACCTCTTACTGTTTTAATAAAACAACTATATTTACCTAATCTTTTTCTAAGCAATTTGATATGAGTATCCAAAGTTCTTTCGTCTTTATCGTAATCATATCCCCATACCTCGATAATTAATTTTTCTCTGCTTAAAACAATATTTTGATTTTTACTTAAATAAAATAATAATTTATACTCTTTTGGTGATAGATCAATTATCTTTTTATCTATTCTGACGATCATTGCGCTGTAGTCAATATATAAACCATCAAAGACAGCTATCTTTTGATCTATTTTATGACTTCTTCTTAATATTGCATTAATTCTCTTCATTAATTCTTTAACAGAAAAAGGTTTAACAACATAATCATCAATTCCTAAGTCAAATCCTTTTATCTTATCATATTCTTGACCTTTAGCAGTTAAAACAATAATAGGGATATCAAGTTTTTCTTTTATTATCGAAATAGCTTGGTAACCATTCATGTTTGGCATCATTAAATCCATGATGATAATATCAAAATTCTCTTTTTCGCATAATTGGACCGCTTCCTTACCATCATGTGCAAAAAATACATCAAACCCTTCGTATTCGGCATATTTTTTAATTAAATTTAAGATATTTACTTCGTCATCCACTAACAACAATTTAGTCATATTTTACTCCTAACAAAAATATAGTTTTTAAATGTGAATACTAAGTGAATAAAAGCACCCTTTAAGGATGCTTTAAATTAAGCTCTACCGGAATATTTTCCGTCTGATGTTGAAATTGAGACAATTTCACCTTGCTCGATAAATAAAGGTACCTTTATTTGCCAACCTGTTTCCAAGATAGCATTTTTTTGAGCACTAGTTGCCGTGTCTCCTTTCACTGCAGGTTCACATTCCATGATCTCTAACGACACTTTATCAGGTAAGATTACTCCAAGAATTTCGCCTTCAAATGACGTAATATTAACATTATCATTGGGTTTGAGAAAATTCATTTCCCATTTTAAATTATCCTTTGGTATTTCTACCTGATCATATGTTGATGTGTCCATAAAGACCAAAGCCTCACCATCATCATATAAATATTGCATTTCTCTTTTATCAATATGAGCTGGTTCAACCTTGTCTCCTCCAGTAAAAGAGATCTCAGTTATCGAACCGGTGCGTAGATTTCTAACTTTCGTCTTTATGATCATCTGTCGCATAGCAGTCTTATTATGTTGCGTATCTACCACAATAAAGATATTGCCTTCATATTGGAATGTTATTCCTGGTCTAAAATCATTTACTAATATCATATTAAATCCTCCACTACTTATTTTATAACTAAATGCTCATTTGTCAATTATCGTTATTTATTATCAACAAAGCAATTAGTTGTATATTCATATGATTCTATGGTTCCATATGGATCATTATATACAAGACATGCAACAAAGTTGTATTTCCCACTAACAACTATTTTAGCATCTAGATCATCGTATATGACATTTACTTCAGAGTCATAAAGTGTCATAGTAAAATTTTTGTTTTCAAAATCATAATACTCTTGATTTATCTTATTAATAACTATCCTTTCTAATTCTAGTCTTTCATATAGTTTTTGATAATCTTTTAAAACAAGTAAATAGCGATAAGATACAAAGGAAAGACTTAAGACAAAACTTGAAACGATAGCCATAATGATCAACCCATTAATTAAAATAAAACCCTGTTTATTATCCATATATCTTTCTTCTATATAATTTATTATCTCGTTGATATTCGATAAACAGATACCCCTCTTCTTCAATGAATTCAAGCGAGTCGACATTTAATATCAAAATATTAGTACCTGGTTGAATTATGATGTTATCATTAACTAAACTTATCTTGAAACATTTGTCTTTGTAATCATAATTGATCTCATTAATTGATATTTCAATATTTGATCCCAGATTCAGATATTGTTTTAATTGTAATAATCCATTAATGTCTTGAATATCAGAACTGTGATATTCAAATTGATTCATAAGACATAGCATTTGATATATGATGATCAAAATAAAAGCATAAAAATAAAGCGCTAATAGACATTCAACTAACGTAAAGCCATGATTGTTCAAGGCATTCTTTTTCAATTTGTCTTAGCCTTCTTTCAGCATTATATAATGCAAGGATCGTATTAATAAGTAATGAAAGGATCATCAAAGTAAGCATCACTTCAATCAATAGGTATCCCTTATTCTTTAAGTTCAATTCGACCACCCCCTAAAAATATGACAAATACTTCATCTTCATTAGTGCCATTTAATACTATCGTTTGACTTATATTTATATTGCCTTTCTTATTAAATACTATTGGTTTATATGTCATTAGATTATCATAAACAAAATATATTTCATGTAACTCATTCATGGCTTTAAACTGTTGGTAACTGTACTCTGCTATTAACATTCTCGATTCATTTTCAATATTTATCAATTTGATAGTAGTCAAACTACAAATAGTTATTATTAAAAGCACAATTATTGTTTCTACTAAAGTATAACCTTCAATTTGCTTCAGCTTTTCCATCAATGATATCGATCATCTTTCCATTACGACACTTTGCTTGTTTCTCGCTTAATAGGTCTTCCATTATCAAATCTTCAACTGAGGTTGGTAGTTCATCATACATAATTTGATATTCAATTATGGCTGTATCAACTATGCGTAACTGGTTATCACAACTTTCATCATTAACTATTGAAGTTACTTTGCTAATATTTGGCACCATCAATAGGAAAATTGCACCTATAACCATTAATACTATTACCATTTCAAGTAAAGTAAATCCCTTTTTCATTTTTATCTCCTTTAAAGTTGAATATTCTGGATTGGTAAAAGTAGAAGACTATAAAGCATAACAATAAAGATACTTACGATAAAATATATGAGGATTTCAATTATTTTTAAATTTCGATCGAGTTTATTAAAAAAATAAACTGTTTTGATATCAATATATTTAGTTAACATCTCTTTCAAGATTCCTGCTTCAATTCCTATGATAATAAAACGCTTAAGTTTGTTGTCGTATGCTAAATTCTCTATCACAAATTGAATATCATAACCTTGTTCAAACATAAAGTTTGCATTTTCACTTATTGTAGCTAGAGGATCTTTATTCTTTAGTTTACTTAACAAACTAAAGCAGTCTTTAGTTGAAAGTCCCAATTCATATAGAATCAAGAAATACTTTGCATATTCGATTGATAGATAATCAACCAGAAAACTTTGATCATTTCTCTTATATAATTTCGTATAAAAGGAATAAGTATCATTCTTATATTTATTCACAAAGATTAAAACAACGAAAATAAACACAAAGTATAAGATAACTAAAAAACAGATAAATATACGAAATAACCAAAAATGAGGACTAGTAGAATTGATAGCTTCTAAGATCGTTTTCAAACTTGGGATTATCTTTATATTGAAGACTATTAATAATATTAGCAAAACTATTAAAAGAAATATAGGATAAGTAATTTTCTTTTTAATTGATTCAAAGATGGACTTATCATGATCATTTTTTTCAATTATGAATTTATAAGTCTTTAATTCGCCGATAACATTAGACAAACTATTATATTGATCAACAATATCATCAAAATTTTTCTTAATCTTTTCAAAACTGTTATTGAACACACCCTCAATTGTCTTTTTTGAACTACCGTGTTCTATTAGATGCGTATACATGATAAAGTCATCGTAGTTATTACAATGGTGTCTTACTGCTGATAAGTTTGTTTTTAATTGCTTTTTTACGATAATGCTCCAATGTCTTATAATCTTTTGGTATTTCATTGGTATTCTTATAATATTCAAGATCCTTTTCAACCATGATCTCATATAATACTATCCTTTCTCTTTTGTATAAGCGTGGAAGCAATCTTTGATTGATTATCATGCTTGTAGATTGATAGAAATCAAACATATTAACATTTAAGTCTTGAATACGTAATATTGCACCAGCACAGTCTTTCGCATGGATAGTTGCAATGACCAAGTGACCGGTTAATGCACTTCTTATAGCCATCTGAGCTTCATGTTCATCTCTTATCTCACCGATAAAGATAACATCTGGATCATGACGCAATAATTGTTTTATCCCTGTTTGATAATCTAATCCTTGTCGTTTATTAACTTGAATTTGAATAATATTAGAAAAGAACATTTCAATTGGATCTTCTATCGTATATACTCTTCTACTCGCTAACTTCTGTAATAAACTATATGCAGTAGTTGTTTTGCCACTGCCAGTCGGTCCTGAAATCAGTATCAATCCTTCGTTTGATCTTAATTTTTTATTGATCATCCTCTCCTGTTCAATAAATAGACTAATCTTATCATTGATAACCTTTTGATATAGAATCCTTAAAACACTACTTACTTGATCGAAGGTTCTTAAAACAGCTAAACGTAAGAACAAACGCCTATTATTCACAGTAAACTGAAAACTTCCTGTTTGAGGCATGTTATAATCAGCCAAATCTAAATTAGCGATATATTGCAAATAGTTGAATAATTCTATATCATATTCAGTTTCTTCAACATCAATAAAACGATCGATACTTCTAAGTTTAAAAGTAATATTCTTATCAACTTGTTTAATATGAATATCAGTTGCTTTATGACTTAAAGCTATGATTAGAAGTCGTTCTAGTTTTTGCATTGGTTCCATCGATATTATATAGATTTTGATTCATATAATTCCTAAAAAAAAGACAAAGTTTGTCTTTATATTAAATATGGATTATTTTCAAGTTCAAATCTTAATGTAGTCGATTCATCATGTCCTGGATAAATCTTTAGGTTAGGATCAAGATTTTTTATCATTTTAAGACTATTCTTTAACAGGCGATCATCACCAGTTGGTAGATCTGTTCTACCTACTGAAAGCTTAAACAAAGTATCACCGGTGAATAAAAAATCATCAATTCTATAGATAGTCGAACCTTTTGTATGTCCTGGTGTATGCATTGCTTCAATTAGAATATCATCGATCATAAACTTGCCTTCAGACAAGGCTATAACTTTTGAATATGCGGTAATATTATTTCTATATGAACAATTTAGAGTTGTGTCAGTTAACATTGCAACATCATCTTTATGGCAATATACAGGACAATGATAAGTTTTTACTATCTCATCAACAGCTCCAATATGATCAAGATGGCCATGAGTTAGTAAAATACCGATAACCTCAGATTCTTTGATATGATCAATTATCTTACTTGCTCTTGATCCAGGATCGATTAGCAATACTTTATTTTTATTGTAAAGAATGTAACAATTTGTGCGATAAACACCAACTTTAAGCGATTTTACGGTTAGCATAAAACTATCATAAAAAAAGCCATTTGGCCTTTTTTACTTTTTCTCCTTGTGTTCTGTCATTTTATTACAACGTGGACAATATTTTTTGATAATCATCTTTTCTGGATGCTTACGTTTGTTACGTGATCCAAGATAGTTTTCTTCGCCACATACTGAACACTTGAACATTAATTTTTCGCGCATACTAATCCTCCCAAGCGATATGATTATAACATGGTTAATTTAAAAATACCATTATTTTTACCAGTTGATCAATCAAAATAAGCATCTATTATCTCAGCAGCTATCTTTTGACAAATATTAGATTGTGTTTTATCATTCCATGCATTAACTGCTGCGCAAGCGATCGCTATTTGAGGTTCATCAGCTGGAGCATATGCGATCAATGTTGAATTAGGTGAAGATATTGAACTATCTTCAGCCAATGTATTTTCTGCTGTACCTGTTTTAGCAGCAACAGATACTTGTAAATTACTAAGATATGCTTTACACAAACCATCAGTTACGCAAGCCTTCAATCCTTTTTGCACTCGACTTAGAGCTTCTGTATTATCGAGAGTAGACAGAATGGTGACGTGGTTTTGATAGGCAATGATATTTGTTTGAGGATAGTATGCCTCAAGTAAAATTCGTGGTTGGATCAAGTAACCACCATTTGCGATAGTTGAAACATATTGAGCCATCTGTATTGGTGTATATGTTGAAAATTGACCAATCGCATAATCTAGAAGATGTCCAGGTAAACTTGAATTCCCAAGATAACCTACTCCTTCATTTGGTACATCTATTCCTGTTTTAACCCCTAATCCAAATTGACTAAAATAATTACGCATCGTATCAAATGCACTAATATCAATGTTTAAAGCTTGATCATACTGATAATTAGCGTTACCTAAACGCATTGCGATATTAAACATATATACATTGCTTGACATCGATAGAGCTTGAATATCATTTATCCTTCCAAGATTTTTATGCGAAGACTTTAGGGGTGTATCCTTAATTTTTATGGGTTGATCGATGATATATTCGCCAGCACTGATCACGTTTGTATCAAGTCCCATATATACTGTTGCTCCTTTTACAGCCGAACCTACGATAACACTTTCTGTGTAAGTTGAAACAGGATCATTATAATAGATGGTACCATCTTTTTTCATACCGACGATTGCTAAGACATCACCTGTATCAGGTTTAGTTACAACTACATATGCAGTATCCCAATACTTACGATAAATGTTATCTTTTTGAGCTTCAAAATTAGCTATAAGGATATCTTCTACTTTTGTTTGAAGATCAATATCTATTGATAATCTTAGGTCATAACCACGACTACCACTATTAATCTCATCCAGTACTGCTAAACCTTCTTGATTATACGTCAGGTTATAAAGAGACCTCTCACCACTTAATAAGTCTTCATACTGTAGTTCCAATCCTGATCTACCAACTTTTTCATTGCGAGAATAATCAAGTGCAAGATAATAGTTTAATCTTTCTGATGGCAAGCCAGACTTTGATGTTGTAATAGAACCAAATAGATTTCTTAATGTGTATTGGTATATATATTCTCTTTGCCAATCAATAGTTATATCAAAACCTCTGAAATCTTCATTATGTTCAAGAAAATAAGAAGCCTCTTCAAATGTAACATCACTTTTAATAACAGCAAATTGAGAAATATTCGCTGTCTTCATTAACCCATAGACACTCCATATATTTCTTTGATTCTCTGTTAATGTTGAAATGTCAACATCAGTGATTCGATCAAGTTTTAGATAATAGATATCATTATCAGATAATATGCCGCTATGATAATCATTCCAATCATCATCTGTTATTTTATCACTTGCCACACTTGGAAACAGATATATAAATAAGTCCTTAAGATCGCGTTGAGTAAGTGAAACATCATCCATCGAAAAAGTATTAACAAATCTTTCTGCTAACTCCCATTCAATACTACTTGTAGCATCTTTTGCCGGATAGTATACGATATCGATTACCTGTCTATTTGTAACCAACAAATTAAGATTTCGATCTAACATTTCACCACGTGGCGTTGTTATCTTACGATAACGACTAGTGTAACTCGCCAATTTTTTTTGATAATCATTCTGACTAACAATTTGTAATTGATACAATCTAACGATTAAGATAAACATTAATGAAACGATAACAAAACCAATGACGCGCATTCTTTTTTTTATCAATATCTCAGTTTCAAAAACAATGTTTTGATCATCGTTTCCATGATGGTTGATATTTCTTTTTCTTTTAAATTTCAATTTATCAAATTTCATTTTAATTACCTAAATAACATTATAGTATAATTTACTAAATAATTATATGAAATCAGTAATATAATAATATGGTAAAATATTGATAGAAAAGGAAGATACTATGTATAAAAGAACAGAAACAAGACAGGTCAAAGTTAAAGACTTGATCATCGGTAGTCAGAATAGAGTTGTATTACAATCAATGCTAAACACTAAAACTAAAGATATTAATGCTTCAATCAAACAAATTAAACAATTAGTTGATGCGGGATGTGAATTAGTTAGATTTGCGATCTTTGATAAGGAAGATGCTTTAGCTATCAAACAAATTAAAAGTGAGGTTTCTGTACCGTTAGTCGCTGATATTCATTTTGATCATCAATTGGCACTACTATCTATTGAAAATGGTATTGATAAAATTAGATTAAATCCAGGCAATATTGGATCAAAAGATCATGTAAGAGAAGTTGTTAGTGCTTGTAAGTATAATAAAGTACCAATTCGAATTGGTATAAATACTGGTTCACTTGAGAAAGATCTTTTAGTAAAATATAAAGGCCCTACTGCTCAAGCGATGCTTGAGAGCGCCCAAAAGCATATAGATATCCTTGAAAGCTTAAATTTTAATGATGTTATAATTTCTTACAAATCAAGTGATGTAATGTTAACGATCAAAACATATGAATTAGCTGCTGAAAGATATGATTATCCCTTGCATCTTGGTGTGACCGAGGCTGGAACTTATGACATATCAGCTATAAAATCATCAGCTGCATTAGGAATATTACTTGCTCAAGGTATTGGTGATACCATTCGTATTAGTGCTAGTTGTGACCCAGTTGATGAGATTAAGATAGGAAAACAATTATTAAAATGTTTTGATTTGATCGAAAACGTTCCAAATTTGATCAGTTGTCCAACATGTGGTCGTATCCAATATGATATGTTACCAATAGTTACCAAAGTAGAAAAATATCTTGAAAATGTTAAGGCTGATATAACTGTAGCGATCATGGGTTGTGCGGTTAATGGACCTCAAGAAGCATCTCGAGCTGATATAGGTATAGCTGGTGGTAAAAATGAAGCTTTATTGTTTAAAAAAGGTAAGGTGATTCGTAAGATACCACAAGATCGAATATATCAAGAATTGATCGAAGAAATCGAAATGATAATAAAAGAACAGTACTAATCGCTGTTCTTTTCTCTTTGTTTAGTTTTTGCACGAAGTATCTTTTGTTCTTTGATCGATTTTTTTATCATTTCACGACGTTTTTTAGTTTTAAGCTTTTTGATCTCTTCTTCCTTTTTCTTTTTATAATTAGGTTTAACTCTTGTCTTTTTATTAACTATTTGAGCGATCTTGTGATCTAATTCTGTCTTCTTCTTCATTCTCTTAAATCCATAAGGTTTTAATTGTTGCCATTTATCGTCCTTGAATTGATAATGATCAAATTTAAGACCCTTATCGATCAATGATTTGATGCTTTTATCATCGCTATCTTTATACAATACATAACATGTCCCTTCTCTACCACTGCGTCCAGTTCTACCACTTCGATGTATATAAAAATTTAACTCAGTTGGAAATCCTAGTGATATAACATGCGTTATGGCGTCAATATCTAAACCTCGTGCTGCGATATCAGTAGCAACCACATATTGATATTCACGATTATTTAAACTCGTTAGTGCTTGCTTACGATTTCTTGATGAAAGATCTCCATGTAACTCTAAGACTCGATAGCCACTATTTCTCATTATCTCAGCTGTATTTTTAGCGATTTGACGAGTATTAGCAAAAATTAAACATACATATGGTTGAAAACCTGGCAATATTGAGAGCAATGTCTCACTGTATTCCTTATGCTTACAAGGTACTAGAATATGTCTTATTTTCGGATCAAATTTATCATCTTTTAAAGCCTTAACTGTTTTTGGATTACGCATGTATTTCTTAAGAAAAGGTTTTAAGCCAAGTGGAATAGTTGCACTAAATACTAACATTTGTAATCTATCTGGCATTTTACCGGCGATAGCATCGATGTCTTCTAAGAAACCATATTCTAAAGTCATATCTCCTTCATCAACAATCATGATCTTAGCTGTATTAACAAGTAATGATTCATCAGTTAAAAACAAATCCTTGATCCGACCAGGTGTGCCAATAACGATATGAGGTTGTGTTGACAATTTACGGCTTACTTTCTGGCGATTTGTTCCACCACTTATCAGTTTTATACGTAGCTTAGGTTGAACGCTTGTCATAGATGATGCAGCTTTATGTAATTGCAAAGCAAGTTCACGGGTTGGAGCAGTTATAACTGCTTGAACACAATCGATATTAACATTGATCATTTGTAACAAGGGAATCAAAAAAGCATGAGTTTTTCCAGTTCCAGTATCAGAAATACCAATAACATCATGGCCCCTTAATATTAAAGGTATAGTCTTAGCTTGAATATTCGTTAACTCTTTAAAACCATTCATTTCAAAATATTTTAATGATATATCATTTAAACCATTTGGTAATTTTTTATTCATAATATGCCTCCTCATTCATTATACAAATTTAACTGTTTAAACACAAAATATATTATAATAAACTTGGTGATCATATGAAAGTAATAAGTATTACGCCTCGTGGATACTGTAAAGGTGTCGTTAATGCGATTAATATTGCAAAACAAACTAAAAAAGCTAATCCGAATAAGAATGTCTATATTCTTGGCCGATTAGTACACAATCAATATGTAGTTGATGAATTAGCAAAGCTTGGAATACACACTATAGATGCTAAAAATGCGACACGAATGGACCTTTTGGATAAAATTGATGAAGGAATAATCATATTTAGTGCACATAGTGTTGGCAAAGATGTATATAATAAGGCTATAAAAAAAGGTTTACAAATAATTGATGCGACATGTGTAGATGTCAGAAAGACTAAAGATATAATACTTGATTTTTTAAATAAGGGATTTGTTGTCCTTTATATTGGAAAGAAAAATCATCCTGAAGCTGAAGCTATCTTAAGTATAAGTGATAAGATAATCTTTGTGAGTGATGAAGCAGATCTAGATAAAACAAAGAGTTTTGATCCGGATAAATTAATGGTAATAAACCAAACAACTATGAGCATAATTGACATCATGCACATTCATCAAAAAATAAAGAATATGTATCCTAACGCTATAATTTACGAAGAAATATGTTCAGCAACTCGGGTTCGACAAGAAGCCGTCCTAAATATGGTAAATGTGGATCTTACCTACGTAGTTGGCGATCCTCATAGCAATAATACTAATAACCTAGCAAAGCTTGCGAAGCTTAATAGCAAAAAAGTCAGATTGATTGAATCTGTTGCTCATATTAATCTTACTGATTTGATAAACATTGAAAGAGTAGCTGTAACAAGTGGAGCTAGTACCCCTATTTCATTAACTAACCAAGTTATATCATTTTTACAAAATTACAAGCCTGGAGATAGTGTTCCTGAGGTCGTTAAAGAAATAATCTAGTATTTTTGGATAATATCTCAAATTCTTCACTAACTTTCTTTTTTGGGTTGTTTTTATAAATGTTTACTAATTTGAAATATTGATCTTTATGGTATTCTTTGAAAACATCGTTTATTTTATTCATAAGTACTGGTCCAAAATATATTTCATTTTGATCATACTCACCTTTGTTTTGCGGATCTATCGATATTATTTGATAATATTTATAATCTTCTATGATCTGTTCATCCAATATCTTTAACTTATATTTATTAATCCATTTACGTAGAAGATGTACCTTCGTATTTGGTTGAATGATAAGCTGTTTTAAGTTAAATATTTTTTCGATATTTTTTTCAAGAATATTTACTATGGTATCAACACCCATTCCAGCAATTATAACACAATCAACATCAACTGGTAATTCATCAAGCCCGTCAGCTTGATAAACGAAGATTTTATCATTTAAGCCAGCATTTTTGATATTTTCTTCTGCATGTCTTAAAGGACCAACTTTGTTATCAACTGCATATGCTTTTTTAATGATATTATTCTCAAATAGGTAAATTGGTAAAAAAGCATGGTCACTACCAATATCGGCAATAACCATGTTAGATTTGATCAAAGATGCAACAGTCGCTAATCTTTTTGATATCATTAGTTTTTATCCACAAAATCTCTTAATCTTTTTGACCTGGTTGGATGTTTAAGTTTGCGTAAAGCTTTAGCTTCAATTTGTCTTATTCGCTCTCTTGTTACGTTAAATTCCTTGCCTACCTCTTCAAGTGTACGTGTTCGACCATCATAAAGACCGAATCTTAATCTCAGAACTTTTTCTTCTCTTTCTGTAAGACCCATTAATACCATGTTTATCTCATCTTTGAGTAATTGATTACTTGCATATTCATCAGGTGATAAAGCATCTTTATCTTCGATGAAATCACCAAGATGAGAATCATCTTCTTCACCAATTGGTGTTTCAAGAGAAACAGGATCAAGAGCAATCTTTTGAATTTCCCTTACCTTTTCTGGAGTAACGTTTTCCATACGAGCAGCTATTTCTTCAGCACTAGGGTCGCGACCTAATTCTTGAACTAGTTGTCTTTGTATTCTAGTCAATTTATTGATCGTCTCAACCATGTGTACTGGTATACGAATCGTTCTCGCTTGATCGGCAATAGCTCGTGTTATAGCTTGTCTTATCCACCAAGTTGCATAGGTAGAGAATTTAAAGCCCTTTGTATAATCAAATTTTTCAACAGCTTTGATCAAACCCATGTTACCTTCTTGAATTAGATCCAAGAATAACATACCTCTTCCAACATATTTTTTCGCAATTGAAACTACTAATCGAAGATTGGCCGCAATCAACCTGTTTTTTGCTTCTTCATCACCTTCTTGTGATCTTTTAGCTATTTCAGGTTCTTCATCAGGAGTTAGTAATGCTACACGACCAATTTCCTTTAAGTACATTTTTACGGTATCATTGATCTTAGTGTATCCAGAACTCGCAAAACTAGCTTCAATGTTAATTAAACTATCACTTATCGAATTCTCTTCATCTTCATCAGTTTCAAATATTTCAAGGTCATCTTCAATATCATCCGTAAGAATCTTTTCAACATCGACATCGTCTTCAATTTCTTCAATGTCTTCATCTTCTGTTATCTTAATTTTGTTATCATTGAACCAATTATATAACTCTACTGAATCAGCATCGTCAAGATCTAAGTGCTCTAAAGCTTCCATAATGTCTTTTTGAAAGATCTGTCCTTCTTTTTTATAATCTTTGATAAATTGTTCCTTGATCTCATCAAGTGTTTTGTAATGCTTCATTTATTTTCCTCCATAATGCATGTTTGGATGCTGTTTCTTTTTCTTTTGAGACTTAATATTTCATTAGTTATCTCTTGTTTCTTGCTATTGCTACTAGTCATTCTTTGTTTTTTCTTTAATTCAGATATTTGTTCATCAATTAAGCTTACCTTTATCTTGTTATTAGCATCAAATAATACTTCTTTGTTGTAACTCTTCGCTAAATGCTCCCAATTCAAAACATTTAAAGTAAGATCTTTTAACATTTCATCATCTATATAGCTAATGAAATCAGCTATGATAAATTGCTCATGTCTTCTAAGATAATCCAAGATCAACATCGCAAGATGATTATTACTTGCAGTAGGAAGATATCCAATACTCTCAACAAAATAATCACAAGCATCGGGGCTTGACAGCATCTGTGCTAAAATTTCATATTCAGCTCTTAATCTACCACTGGTTATCTTATCCTCATAATCTTCTTTTCTTGTTTTCTTGATACTAATCTTTCTTTGATCTTTATTGATGGTGCCTTTTAACATAGTTACATCAAATCCCGTTAATATTGATAATCTATTAATAAAAGCATTCCGATCAAATTCATCTTTCAAACTTGCTATCTGTTTTAAGACACAAATCGCGTAGTCTTTTTTTTGAGAATAATTGTTCAAATCATGATCTTTTGCTAAATGATTCATCACAAACTCAATCCATGTCAATCTATCGTCAAGAATTTGATTCAAGCGATCAACGCCTTCTTTTTTTATAATATCGTCTGGATCATTATTAGTATCATTATTAACTACCGTGACATTTATAAAAGCATCATTTAATATCTGACCATTTTTATAGTTAGCATTTTGACCAGCTATATCTCCATCATAACATAGAATAACATTGCTTGTTAATTGTTTGATCATCTGTACTTGTTGCTTAGATAAAGCGGTACCTAAAGTGGCAATCACATTCTTCTTTTTAGCTTTATACAAAGCGATAACATCAGTAACCCCTTCTACAATGTAAACACTATGTTCTTTTCGAATGTGTTCAAAAGCAGCATGAACATTATATAATGTATTACCTTTAGTAAATAAAGGCGTCTCCGTACTATTTACATACTTTGGCTGTAGATCCTTGATCATAGTTCGTGCAGTAAAAGCGATTGGACTACCAAACCGATCAAAGATTGGAAACGTAATTCTTTCAGAAAACACATCTTGGACTTGATCATCATAATTCTTTGATAAATTTAGCTTAATAAGATCTCCTTCATGATAACCTTTTGCTAATAAAAATTTACTTAAAGCATATTTATCAGGATCAAATCCAATTTTAAACGTTTTAATGATGTCATCATCATAACCACGATCGTGCAAATAATCAAGAACGTTTTTACTATTTACTGTCGTAAGTTGATATTGCAAAAAAGCAATGGCTTCATTAAGTACTTTGAAATAGTGTTTGGTCTTTTCATCATAACGATCATCTTGTAAATCATCGTTATCAATTCCAATATCGATGTTATAAAATTCGGCAACTTTCTTTACAGCTTCCACAAAAGAAACTTTTTCATAATTTTGCACGAAAGTAAAGACATTACCACCATTACCACAAACAAAACATTTGTATATTTGCTTATCATTTGATATAGAGAGTGAAGGATTGTGATCATCATGAAAAGGACAAACAGCGGTCAGATTCTTGCCCTTTTTTATAAGCGGAATGTAATGGCCGATAATTTCGGCTATGTCCGCTTTATTTCTTACTTCATTGATTACTTTCTCATCAAGGCGGACCATCTTAACTCCTTAATACTGTAAAAATCCCTCAACATAGTCTTTAACATCAACTATTTTAATGCGGACTTGTTCCATAGTATCACGATGACGAATCGTAACCGACTCATCCGTTTGTGAATCAAAATCATAAGTTAAACAAAAAGGTGTGCCTATGGCATCATTTCGACGATATCTTTTACCTATACTGCCACTATCATCATAGTCACAAGCAAAATATCTGATCATATCTTGATAAATATTCATTGCTTGATCGTTTAATTGTTTGCTCAGTGGTAAGATAGCTAATTTTATAGGTGCTAATGCGGGGTGTAGTTTTAGTAATACTCTTATATCAGTATCATTGACAACCTCTTCTGAGTAAGCATCACTAATAAATGCTAAGAATAAACGTTCTACCCCTACTGCCGGCTCAATACAATATGGTAAATATCGCTCATCTGTTTGATTATCGTAATATTCAAGGCTTTGTTTACTATGATTCTGATGATTAGCTAGATCAAAATCGGTTCGATCAGCTATCCCCCATATTTCACCCCAACCAAAGGAGAATGCATATTCAATATCACTAGTCCCTTTTGAATAGTGAGACAATTCTTCTTTGGTATGTTCCCGAAGTCTTATATTATCCTGATTGATACCTAGTGTAATTAACCAATCAAAACAGAACTTCTTCCAATACTCATACCACTTAAGATCATCGTTTGGTTTACAAAAGAATTCAAGTTCCATTTGTTCAAACTCACGTGTTCTAAAAATAAAATTTCCTGGAGTGATCTCATTTCGAAATGATTTACCAATTTGTCCGATGCCAAATGGGATTTTTTTACGAGAAAACCTTTGGACATTCTTGAAATTAACGAACATTCCTTGTGCAGTTTCAGGTCTTAGATATATGGTGTTTTTAGCATCTTCAATTACACCTTGAAATGTCTTAAACATAAGATTAAACTGTCTTATATCAGTGAAATCATGACTTCCGCATTGTGGGCATTTAATCTTATGTTCGATTATATAATCCATCATATCTGAATTAGACCATCCAGTAGGGTTTACGGTGTTTTTAGAAGTTGTCTCTATCAATTGATCTGCTCGATGGCGAGTATTACAGTTACGACAATCCATTAACGGATCTGCAAATGTTCTTAAATGTCCACTAGCTACCCAAACTTGTGGGTTCATAAGGATAGCCGACTGTATCTCAATATTGTTTGGATCTTTTTGAATAAAATGATAACGCCACGCTTCTTTGATATTATTTTTTAAAGCAACCCCTAACGGTCCAAAATCCCAAGTATTGGCCAACCCACCATAAATCTCAGAACCTTGATATACAAAACCATTATTACGTAAATGATTTACAATCTTTTCAAAACTATATTTTTCCTTACCAGACATAACTATCTCCCTTTATCTTTACTATATTTATCATCAGCAACAGAATTTGTCAATGTACATATCATGTAGTGATCATTAATTCTTTTAAAAAACGCCAACTCTTCAAATTGATATCTCCATAAGTACTTAGAAAATCATATAATATCTCAGTTATCTTAAATTCATATGGACCATATGTTATAAGAGTCTTGTAATTATCTATCGTCGCTTTATTAACTAACCTAAATCTTTTTAAAAGATCAATATCATAATTTTTATAATCGACAACACACTTACCACAAACAAAGCCACCATGCTCTAATGATATAGTCTTGATTTTCTTACTACCACAGACACAACAACTATCTACTTGGGGATCGATACCCATGATCTTTAATGAGTTAGTAAGAAATAGATTTAAAACTAGTAGATTGTTATCATCATTATCTAGGATTTCTAAACACTTTGAATAATAAGTGAATAGTCGAATTTCTTCACCATTTGTATCACGACATAATTCGATTATGATATCAGACATTAACCCCGCAATAGCGATCTTTATAAGATCATTCTTTAAATGTTTGTAACTCTTGACAACGCTTATACTCTTTAAAGTGTTTAAAGTGTCTTTACCCTTTAGATCAAAACTAATATCAGATAATATCAGTGCTGAACAAGCATAACTATTCTTACTAGTTGCTTTTTTAGCTCCTCTTGCGATCATCTTTATCATGCCAAAATGGTCTGTAAGAATAGTAAGAAGATAATCATTATCTTTAAAATCAGCTTGCTTTAAAATGATTCCTCTACATTGCTCATTCATCAATCTTTTTCCTGTAAATAACCCAAATCTTTAAGTTGTTTGACTTTATTTCGCCAGTCTTTTTCCACCCTTACAAAAATATCAAGATAAATCTTACTTTTAAATCTAAACGCTAATTCTTCTCGTGCCTTACTACTAATCCTTTTGATCATAGAACCATTTTTACCAAGTATTATAGCTTTTTGTGACTCTCTTTCAACATATATGACAGTATTGATTATCATCACATCATTCTTAAATAATAATTTCTCCACAATGACAGCAACACTATGGGGTATTTCTTGATTTGTATAAGTCAGTACTTTTTCACGAATTACTTCGCTAATCAAAAAGGATTCAGGATAATCAATCTTTTGATCAGTCGGATAATACATAATACCATCCTTTAAATAATTGAGCGTGATAGCTAATAACTCAACAATGTTCTTTTCTTTTAAAGCGGAGATTGGAATTATCTCAGCAAAATCTTTACTCTTTTCCCATTGCAGTAAAGAATCATATCTTTCACTTTCATTAAGCAAATCCAACTTATTGACTAATAAAAAAATCGGTACATTAGCATTTTTGATCGCTCTTAATATCTTTCTATCATCATCATCAAAACGTTTCGTACCATCAATTATATAATAAACAAGATCAACACCACTAATGGTAGTAAATGCTTGTTTATTCATTTGTCGACCTAGTTCATGTTTCGCTTGATGAATTCCTGGAGTATCAACAAAGATAATCTGATAATCGTCAGTCGTCTTGATCGCCCGTATCGTATTACGTGTTGTTTGTGCTTTATTAGTTGCGATAGCGATCTTCTCTTTCATTATCGTGTTTAACAATGTTGATTTACCAGCATTAGGCTTACCAATGATACCTACAAATCCAGATTTAAAGGTCATTTTAGATCTTCTAATCCAAAGGAGAAAGGTAATAACTCTTTTATCGTCATTGTTTTTGTCTCATCTTTTACACCAAGTATTATCGGTGTATCTTCTTCTAGTAATTCCGATAAGACTTGACGACATATACCACATGGTCCTGCGATACGATGACCATCACTCACAATAGCGATAGCCTCAATATCTTGCTTGCGATATCCATTTGAATAAGCTGCAAATATTGCACTTCTTTCTCCGCAATTAGTAGCTCCATAACTGGCATTCTCGATATTGGCACCATAAAACAAAGTGCCATCCTTACATTTGACACACGCACCTACATGAAAATTCGAGTATGGTGCATAAGCGTTTTTCATTGCCTTAAAAGCCTCTTGAATAAGTTCTGATTCTCTCATACATTAACCCCTTATCTCTAGTTACCTTTTTATTATATCATCTAAAATAATATCTTGCAGATTAAACATTGTTATTTCGCCATCAGTATCTTGATGATCATATCCCAAAAGATGCAATAAACCATGAGTAAATAAAAAACTAGCTTCTCGTATTACAGAATGCCCATATTCCTTTGCTTGTCTTTCAATGGCTTCAACAGATATGAAAATATCTCCCAACTCTATTTCTTCAATATCTAGTTCAAAATCTTCCGCACCATCTAAAGCAGCAAAACTGATCACATCAGTAACTGTATTTTTATGTCGGTAGTTATTATTAATCTCTTTGATCTTTTTATCATCGATAAATATTACACTAAAACAATATGGTTGAGTGATGTCTAATCGTTCTATGATCTTCAAAACTATCCTATCAAAATATTTAGTTAAATCGTTCACATTTTTATCTGTCATATTAACTATTGTATATTCCATATCAACCCCTACCAAATGCTTCAATTATCTTTTGCACTAAAGGATGCCTTACTACATCTGAGGTATCAAGATAAATAAAGCTTATGTCTTTAATCTCTTTAAGCAATTTTTGAACCTTAACAAGTCCAGATTGTCCGTTTGCAAGATCAATTTGTGTTATATCCCCGTTAATTATCATCTTTGACTTCACACCTAATCTAGTTAAAAACATCTTCATTTGTAAAACAGTCGTATTTTGAGCTTCATCCAAAATGATCAAAGCATCATCTAAGGTCCTACCTCGCATATAAGCAAGCGGAGCCACCTCAATAACTTGTTTTTCCATTAGTTTGATCACTTGATCGACGCCAAGACAATCATTCAACGCATCATATATTGGTCTTAAATATGGGTCAACTTTTTCTTTTAGATCACCAGGAAGAAAGCCCAGACTTTCACCAGCTTCTACTGCAGGTCTGGTCAATATAATCTTATTGATATCATTATTTTTTAGTAATGTACAAGCATAAACTACCGATAGATAAGTCTTTCCAGTCCCTGCTGGTCCAATAACGAAAGTAATATCAAATTCATTTAAGGAATCAATTAAACGTTTCTGACCTAATGTTTTAGGATAGATCAATCGTCCGCTATATGTTCTACCAACCGGCTTATTAGCATTAGTTAATATCGTTTTTTGGATATTTTGATCAGTTTGGGTAAATAGATAGCGTATTGTTCTCTCATCAACTTCAATATGATTTCTAACATCAGTTAATAATTGCCTAAACAAGAATATAACTTTATCTATTTTTTCATCTGAACTATTAATGATGACCAATTTCCTGTCACGGAAAGTCAGATTAACTTCGAACAATTCTTCACATAAGCGTAAATATCGATCATTTGGGCCAAATAATTGTAATTGTTCTTTTGTGGTTAAATCATTAATTTCCCATTCTCTTGTATACTTCAATCATTTTCCTCCTTTTTTAATGTACCATAAACCACTGGATTTAAGATATCAACAAGTCTAAATTTAACGAGATCTAAATCTAATTTATTATTAAATAATTGTAAGATCTTTAATTCTTTACTATGAAGATCCAATTTATCCAAAGCTTTGTATATATAGTTAAGTCCCGGTTGTTCATCCAATTCCATTTTGATCACATCGCCTATAAATCGCAATTTTACATATCTAACACTAAAGTATTCCGTAAAATATAATGTCATTTTCAATACTCGGTTATTGTCCTCGTCTTTAACTAACTGTGATAATATAGCACACTCATAGTTATCACCATTGAAATTAATTATTTGATATGTTGGTTTATTAAGTTCAAGTTTAAGTTCAATCGTTAGATCGCCTTCATTAATGATCATCTTTATTAAATCATTATTTAAAGAAAAACTAATACTCTTTAGACCCTTCGTGTGATTGTTCAATATTCCCCTAATAAATAATGGTAAAATACTTATTCGTCTATTTAATTCAATATCAATATCATAATTTTTATTATCTAACCAACGATGATCATTAAGATCCTTTTTAACCAAAAGATCCTTGATAAAAGTTCTCAAATTAAATTTTGTTTTAGTGTCATTGTTTAAAATATTGTTATAATCCGCGTGTTTTTGTTTCAATTCGATTAATAACGTTTCATATTTCTTATCATCATTGTTCGGTATTTGATTATCTAAAGAATCTATGAATTTGAATGTATGATCAAAGAAAGCATTTGTTTGAAAACTATCAGAATTCCCTGCAGTTGTAACTATGACCATTTTCTTATCTGGTGATACCAATACATTTTGACCAAACATGCCATTTAAAAGAAAAATATCATTATCACGTTTACACCAAACATGATAACCATAATCAAAGGCTCCAAACTTTGTAGGAACATCTTGTTTAAAGTTGATAGATTCTCTTACCCAATTACTAGATACTATTTGTTTATTATCGTATTTACCCAAATTCAAATATAATAGGCCAATCTTCGCCATATCTATTGGTGATAAATAAAGACCCCATCCACCCTTTTCGTTGTACATAGGGCATTTTTCCCAGATATAATTTGTTATATTTAATGGATCAAATAAACGAGGTTTAAGATAGTCAGATAGATTTTCATTAGTCAATTTCTTAACTATTATCGATAATATGTATGAGTTCATGCTATTATAATCGAACTCGCTTCCTTCTTGAAATTTAATATTAGTACTTAAAAATGCCCTTAACCAATCATTAACCGCAATACTACCAAGTTCATTAAAAGTTACGCCAGTACTCATCGTTAATAAATGTTTTATTGTCATATCCTTAAATCGAATCTTATAGAATGTACTCATCTCTTCATCAAAGATATCGATTATATGATCATCAACACATAGTTTCTTTTCATCTACCAGTAATCCAATAGCCAAATTGGTAATGGATTTACACATTGAAAATGTATAATTCCACTTGTCTATTTGATAAGGAAATACCTCAAGATCAAAGATTAGTTTATCATCCTTTAAGATCATCAACGTATGTAAAAATGTCGTCTTATCATCTGTTAAAGTATTAACATAATCATAAACTTGTTTATGGGTAATTCCAACTTCATAAGGTTTAGCTTTGATAAAAGCGTTTAAATCAGATTTTTTGCTAATCTGTTTTTTTTGTGGAAAAAAACGAGCTGTTGTTTCAAGTTCTTTTTTTCGATCAAGCAATGTAGTTACAAATTCAAATGCATTTCGATGTGCTTTTAGATCCACTTATTACTCCTTTTAGCTACTCTAAATATAATATACACTTTTTTAGTTGAAATAAAAAACCCCTAAAGGGTTTTTATCTTTTTTTCTTACGACTTGCTTTTCTAGCAGCTTCCGCTTTTAATTTGCGTTTTACTCCCGGCTTAACATAATATTCTCTTTTACGAGCTTCGGCAAGGGTTCCGTTACGAGATACTTGACGTTTGAAACGACGTAATGCATCATCTAAAACTTCATTTTCTTTAATAACTACTCTAGGCACATACAACCCTCCCTTCCGAACTTAGCAATGTTATTATAGCCAACCTTATATAAAATTGCAACTAATTATCACATATTTAACCATAATTTATTCACTTACTTTTCACATTATCAAATAATAATATTCAAAATCATGTTTAAGATCGTTTGGCTCTAATTGCTATTTATCATTTTATATTAAATAGAAAGCAACCTTATTTGGTTGCTCTATTTTTAATAATTTCCTTCAACCTCTTCATTTTGAATTAGTTTAATTCCACTTGAAGTCCCAATACGAGTTGCTCCAGCTTTGATCATTGCGATCATATCATCATTTGTCCTTATTCCACCACTTGCTTTTACCTGCAACTGATCACCAACTGTTTCTTTCATTAGTTTAACAGCTTCGATCGTTGCTCCACCAGTAGAGAATCCAGTTGATGTCTTTACAAAATTAGCCTTAGCTTCCATGGCCGCTTTACATGCCAGAATTATCTCTTGATCACTTAGTAGACATGTTTCGATAATGACTTTTACTAACTTACCATCAGCCGCAGCCACTACTGCTTTAATATCATCAACTACTAACTTATATTCATTAGCTTTAAGCAATCCAATATTTATTACCATATCCAACTCTTTAGCACCATCTTCAATGGCTTGTCTTGTCTCTTCAGCTTTACTTTTTGAAGATGTAGCTCCTAAAGGAAATCCGATAACTGTGCATACCATAACATCAGTATCTTTAAGTATTTCATGACAAGTTCTTACCCAATAAGGGTTAACACAAACAGATGCGAATTCAAATTTTTGTGCTTCATAACATAGTTGTTTAATATCTTCTCTGATAGCATTGGCTTTTAATAATGTATGATCGATGTACTTATTCAAATTCTTCATTTTCATCCTCCTGTAATTGATATTTTCTTAAGATATCTTTAGCTGCTTTATCATCGCCCATCCATGGATCATTTCCAAATTCTCGCGCTAAATAATCTTCATCACCTTTTCCGAGTATTAATATTGTATCATTTTGATTAGCCAGCTCAATTGCTTGGCGAATAGCGTCATATCGATTTTCAATGATAATATAACGATCGTTGATCTCACTAGCTATCTGATGACAGATATCGCTTACCAACTCATCTCTTGGATCTTCTTCAGTTAAGATTAAAAGATCACAGTATTCATGACTAATTTTCCCTAGTTTCGGTCTTTTTTTTGTATCTCGCTTCCCGGCACTTCCAAAAACAGTGATTATCTTATTGCCTCTTTTGGTAATAGCCTTAGCATATTCATAAATCTTTATAAAGCCATCTGGAGTATGTGCATAATCAACGATAATATTAAATGACTGTCCTTCATCAATTATCTCTACTCTGCCTTCAATTTGCTCAACGTCGATAACATTTGCGATAATGTCTTCGATTTCCATTCCTGATTGATGTAGCGCAGCAATGATAGCTAATAAATTATAAATATTAAATTTAGCAACCAGATTAGTGACAACTTGATGATCATTGTTATCATATCGTAAAACAAAACTAGTATCTTTGGGAGTTAATTTTATGTTTAATGCCTGATAAGTTGCTTCATTGTCAATACCATATGTTACAACATGAGCATTTATCATATTGATCAGTTTTTTTCCATAATCATCGTCAATATTGATGATTGCACATTTATCCTCTTTTAATTCAGTAAATAAGCGCGCTTTTGCTTCAAAATAATTTTCCATAGTACCATGATAATCCAAGTGTTCATGCGTTAGGTTAGTGAAGATCGCATAATCAAAACTGATTCCTTCAATCCTTCTTTGGTCTAAACCATGACTAGATACTTCCATGGATACATTATTAATACCAGCTTTGTGCATGTCTTTGAAGGCTTTTGCTAAATATAGAATATCTGGCGTTGTCTTACCCGTACTTAAGTGAATATTGTTGTACTCTATTCCAATTGTTCCTACATAACCGCAGGGGTTAAATTTATCTAGAATGTTTTTAATCGTAATCGCAATTGACGTTTTTCCATTTGTGCCAGTAACACCAAATACTTTCATTTTATTAAAAATATCATCATAGAATTTATTAACAACTTTTTTCATTATCTCTAAAACATCAACTACCTTGATGTAAACGATATCATCAACATAATCATCTAAATCATCACTGTGAACTATGCAAACTGATCCGTTATCGATGGTTTCATTTACGAAATGATGACCATCATTAATCATACCCTTCAAGCAAAAAAACATCCCATCTTTATTTTTTATTCGAGAATCAGTCGCTAAAGAATATATATCGATTTCAGGTGCATTATCAATAAGTTTGCTTAATTTCATTTAATAACCTCCTTGATGATACCAACCAATGCCAATCCATCATAATCTGTGATTTTCACTTCATATATCTCGTTTCTTGATAATGAATTATCTTTTATCTTAACCGGTAAGTATTCACTAGTATATCCACTAATATGGCCAATTATTGGGTCTTCTACTAGAACTCTTACCATTTTATCAATAAACCTATTTCTATAAGTCGAAGATAAACTTTTAGAAATTTCAATCAAAGATCTTACTCTTGCTTTTTTTAAAACTCCACTAACCTGTCCATTTAGTTTAGCAGCAAGTGTGTTTTCTCTTTTAGAATAAGGAAATACATGAATAAATGCAAATTTTAATTTATTCACAAATTTTAAGGTATCTAGATGATCGTTATCATCTTCTTGGGGAAAACCGACTATCACATCAGTACTTATAGCAATATCTGGCAAATTAAAACGTATATTATTAATTCGGTCCAAGTAATATTTCGTGTCATATGGTCTTTTCATCAATTCTAGTATCTTATTAGATCCAGATTGTAATGGTATATGTAGATGTCGAGCTATACGATCATCATTTTTCATTAGGTCTATTAATTCATCAGTAACTTCGGTTATCTCTATAGAGGAAATACGAATTCTTTCAATATTTAAATTTAGTAGATCTTTGATCAATCTAGTAAGATCATAACCGTGTTCTTTACCATATCTGCCAGTATGAATTCCTGATAATACAATCTCTTTATGACCACTTGTAATAAGATCCCTAGCTTGATTAATAACTTTATCAGGTGCTAAAGATCTTTCTTTACCACGAGCATAGGGAATGATACAATACGAACAATATTGATCACATCCATCCTGAATCTTTAAAAAAGCACGGGTATGATCATTAAAATGTTTAATCCTCATTTCATCAAATTCTACAGTAGAACTTAATGCCTTAACAATTTTAATTGGTTTTTCTCTAGCTAAAGAAAGTCTTATTAAATCTAATATCTGATCTTTATCAAAAGCACCAATCATAAGATCGATACCTTCACTTTTCAAGCTTTCATCATCAACTTGAACCATACAACCAATAACTACTATCAAGGCATCGCTATTATTCTTTTTAGCTTGATGAATCTTTTGTCTACTTTTTGATGCTGCAATATTCGTTACTGTACATGTATTTATGATGTAGATATCAGCCAACTCATGAAAGCCTACTTCAATAAACCCGTTATTTCTAAGAGTCTCAATATAATATTGACTTTCATAACTATTTACTTTACAACCTAAAGTACTAATCGCAAACCTTAACATTATACTCCCCTTTTTAATAACATTTTCTTATACTTATTAAGTTTTAAATTTATATATTTTGAACATAATCCGCTCTCTACTATCTTATCAATTAAATCCAGTTCATTATCGCCAATTATTGTATTAGCGATCGTCAATAAAACTTCATTATTAAAATGACTTAAATTCTTATATGGATCAAACTGGTATTTATCATATTTATCATTATTATAGTAAACATGGTATATAGCTTTTGTATATTCATTGAATAATAAGTATCCTTCATTATTATCTTTTAGGAATAAGCTACTACTAAATCCCGCTTTATATGGAAGAGATCGATATTGCTTAACACTGATCATTTTATCATTAAATTGTTTTTCTAACTTATAATATTGAGGTAGATCAAAGATGATCATTTGATTTTCATATAATGAATTTAATAATGTATCAAAAAAAGCAATACGTATTATCTTATCATCATAAATAAAATAATTGGTTAGATCTTTTACTTTTAACATTTCATCATCAATACATTTTTTTCTTTCTAGATAATCAAAATTATCCCAAATGTC
>JAQUCI010000077.1 GCA_028686295.1 Erysipelotrichaceae bacterium
TTACCGTTATGAATTATTGCGGTTATATAAATATGTTGGATTGATTGATGGTGTTTATACAGTATCGGGCTTTATCCCTAAAGATCGTATCGATGGTTTAAGCAGCATCTTTGATGGAATGGATGTAAAGGTTGAAGTAGTTGATAGTGAACCCTTTGATCTAACTCCACCGACCTTACTTAAGAATAATTGGTTTGTAAGACCATTTGAAATGTTTGTTAAGATGTATAGTTTACCAGCCTATAAAGATTTTGATCCATCAACTTTTGTGGCGATTACATACAGTATCTTGTTTGGGATAATGTTTGCGGATGTTGGCCAAGGGTTCTTGTTGGTTATCTTAGGATTTACGCTTGCTAAGTTAAAGCCTAACATGAATATCGCTGGAGTGATTGGAAGAGTTGGTATTTTCTCAATGATATTTGGTTTTCTATTTGGGTCGGTATTTGGCAATGAACATATCTTAAATCCAATCCATCAAAGTTTGTTTGGCGTTGAAGAAAAACTATTTGAAGTTATGAGCAACGATTCAACCATGCCACTATTGATTGGTGCCGTAGCGATTGGTGCGGTGTTGATCTTATCGGCAATGTTGATGAATATGTATCTTAAGTTGAAGCATAAAGAATGGGGCGAGTTCTTGTTTAGTCAAAATGGATTAGCTGGCTTTATCTTTTATGGGTTTATCTTGTTTGCGATCGTTTCAATGTTTGCTTATGATAAGAATCTATTTGTGGCTCCTTATACCTTTATCTTCATTGGTATTCCGGTATTAAGCTTTATTATGGAAAAGCAGCTATGCTTGATGTTGGAAGGTCATGGGATTAAACCTAAGGCCGGTTGGGGCGCTTATATCTTGGAATCATTTTTTGAAGCATTTGATGTTTTATTAAGTTTTATCACTAATTCAATGTCCTATCTTAGAGTTGGTGGCTTTGTCTTATCACATGCTGGGATGATGTTGGTCGTAATGACCTTAACAGAAATGACTGGCAATGCCTCCTTGATCGTGTTGATCTTTGGCAATCTGTTTGTGATGGCTTTGGAAGGTCTGATCGTAGGGATACAAGCCTTACGTTTAGAATATTATGAGATGTTTAGTCGTTATTATAAAGGTGGCGGACGAGAATTTGTTGCGATCACCAATCAAAATTAGAAGGAGAAATAACCATCATGTTATCGTTAATTGAAATGTTTTTACCACTTATCGCTGTTATCTTAGTGATCTTACCGTTATTCTTTATGCTTGATAAAGGACCAAAGGCAATCAATGTCAAAAAGAAATTGATCGCTCAAGTATCAATCTTTACGGGTGTCTTTATCTTAGCGGGTGTCATGCAATTTGCGAACATCAAAGCTGCTGAGGAAGCTGTTGCTTCGATTACGGGCACATTAGCTCAGGGGCTTGGCTTTATCGCTGCGGCGGTTGTTACATCGTTCTCGGCTATTGGTGCTGGTATCGCTGTTGCAGCGGCTGCTCCGGCTGCTATTGGTGCCATCTCGGAAAACTCTGAGAATTTTGGTAAAGCGATCATCTTTGTAGCTTTAGGTGAAGGTGTTGCCATCTATGGTCTTTTGATCTCAATCTTGATCATCAATAAGCTGTAAGAGATAATTATGCGTATGATACTTATCAGCGACAATACCGATACTGGTATGGGATTGCGATTAGCTGGGATCGAAGGAGTTGTCGTGCATGAAAAAGCAGAAGTAATCAAAGCCTTAGATCAATACACACAACAAAATGATGTTGCGATCATCTTGATGACAACTAATATCGTCAATCTTTGTCCTGATATCATATCCGATCTAAAGCTTAAATTATCAAAACCGTTATTAGTCGAAATTCCAGATCGTCATGGATCAGTAAAGATCGGTGAAGTCATCGATTCATATATCAGTGAAGCGATCGGGGTCAAGCTTGGAGGTGATTGATTTGGTTGATAACAAGAATTTTATCGAAGATGTTAATGAACAAGCTACTTTGATCATCGATCAGATCCATAAAGAAATGGAAATGTATGAGAAAGATGAGATCAATATCTTTAAAGCTAGTTTGGAAAAAGAAATAGATGCTTATTATGAAGGAGAACTAAACGATCTACGTTTAAAGACTCAAACCACGATATCTCAGAATAAATTGGATACCAAACGTAAGTTATTGAAACTTAGGACAGATCTTGCAAAAGAATTATTTGATACAGCGGAAATGAAACTTTTAACTTTTAGTCGTTCAAAAGATTATCAAGAATATCTTAAAGCAAAGCTTGCTAAAAATGCTGTTGAATACTGTAATGGCTATTTTGAAGTAAGATTTGAGGATGTCGAGATTTTTAAACAATTAACTGATGAATTAAATATATGTAATGATATAAGGATAGCTGATATCAAACTTGGCGGCTTTACTTTTACATCGACTGTTGATCGTATTCAATTAGATGAGACATTGGATAGTCGACTTTTAGAACAAGAAGCTTGGTTTATGGATCACTCGGGCTTTATCTTATAGAAGGAGGTCATGATGGAAAATAAGATTTATTCAATTAATGGACCGGTTATCACGATCAAAGGTGAAACTGATTTAATGATGATGGAAATGGTCTATGTCGGAAATGATCGCCTACTAGGTGAGGTCATCGGCATCGAGCGTAATGAAACAATTATCCAGGTATATGAAACTACAACAGGATTAAAGATAAATGAACCGGTTATTGGCTCTAAATCGCCATTATCCTGTGTCTTAGGACCAGGACTTATGAGCAATACATATGATGGCATTCAACGACCACTTAAAGCGATCGCTGATCGTTATGGGGCTTTTATTGATGCTGGATCTGACATATTGCCACTTGATATTAATAAAGTTTGGGATGTTGAAGTGTCGGTTAAAGTAGATGATCGTTTAGAAGGTGGTCAGATATATGCACAGTGTCAGGAAACAGCCTTGATCAAACATAAATTAATGTTAGCACCTGATCTTTGTGGAATCGTGATCGATGTCAAACCCAGTGGTTTATATAAGATAAATGATGTTATCATCAAATTAAAAGATGATAATGGTAAGATTCATGACATTGACCTAACTCAAAAATGGCCAATCCGTCATGCTCGACCGATTAAGGATCGTAAGACTTTAAATATGCCGCTTGCCACAGGTCAAAGAGTTATCGATACATTGTTTGCGATTGCTAAGGGTGGAGCAGCAGCTGTTCCTGGAGGCTTTGGTGCAGGCAAGACAATGACACAACATCAAATCGCAAAGTGGTGTGATGCTGATATCATCGTATATGTTGGTTGTGGTGAAAGAGGTAATGAAATGACTCAAGCACTAGAAGAATTTAGTGAATTGATCGACCCTAAATCGCAAAGACCCTTACTTGAAAGAACGATCTTGATCGCTAACACCTCAAATATGCCAGTTGCCGCAAGAGAGGCAAGTATTTATACAGGTGTTACGATGGCTGAATACTATCGTGACATGGGGTATCATGTAGCTTTAATGGCGGATTCAACTTCACGCTGGGCGGAAGCTTTAAGAGAGATATCAGGACGTTTAGAAGAGATGCCTGCTGAAGAAGGATTTCCGGCTTATCTACCATCACGTTTGTCACAGTTTTATGAAAGAGCTGGTTATGTTGATACATTAAATGATCAACAAGGATCAGTTACGATCATTGGGGCCGTATCACCGCAGGGTGGTGATTTCTCTGAGCCAGTTACGCAAAATACTAAACGATTTGTACGCTGTTTTTGGGCATTAGATAAATCATTAGCTTATGCAAGACATTTTCCAGCAATTAACTGGACATCATCATATAGTGAATATATCGATGATCTAGCTCGTTGGTATAATGAAAACGTAGCGCGTGATTTTACTAGTTTAAGAGCAGAAATGGTTAAGATCTTGCATGAAGAAAGTGCTTTAAATGAGATCGTTAAATTGATTGGTGCTGATATCTTACCTGATGATCAGAAGTTGACAATGGAGATCGCTCGTTGTGTTCGAGTTGGTTTCTTACAACAAAATGCTTTTCATCCAGATGACACTTATGTGCCTTATGAGAAACAATATAAAATGATGAAGATAATCGATTATCTTTATAAGGAAGCTAAGACTTTGATCAATAAGAAGATCCCAACAAGATTGATTGCTGAAACAGGGATATTTGATCGTATCATCAAGATTAAATATGATGTAAGCAATGATCACTTAGAATTATTAGATGAATACTTTCATGAGATAGATCAAGCTTTAGCAAAAGTTGAATAGAAAGGGGTAAAAATGGGACTTCAATTATTAGGGCTTAGTGAGGTAAGTGGATCATTGATCGCTATCGATAATGCCCAAGACATCGCTAACGAAGAAGTTGTAGAGATATTAGTAGATGGTAAAAATAAGCGCTTTGGTCGTGTTGTTAAGATCGAAGGTGAGAAAGCGATGATCCAAGTGTTTGAAGGAACAAGTGGATTATCTAAAAATAACACCAAGACAAGATTTTTAGGACATCCAATGGAAATTGCCCTTTCTAAAGAAATCTTAGGTAGAACATTTAATGGTGCCGGAAGACCGATTGATGGGTTAGGTGAAGTTTATGCTCACCATAAGGCTAACATCAATGGTAAGCCTTTGAATCCGATCGCTCGAAAATATCCACGTAATTATATTAATACAGGTATTAGTGCGATTGATGGTCTTAACACGTTGATTCGTGGACAAAAGCTACCAATCTTTTCTGGATCAGGACTTCCACATGATAAATTAGCAGTTCAGATCGTATCACAAGCCCAGATCGCTGAAGATGAAGGTAAAAACTTTGGCATCGTATTTGGAGCGATGGGTGTTAAAAATGATGTTGCGGCTTATTTCAGAAGATCATTTGAAGAAACAGGTGTTATGGAAAAGGTTTGCATGTTTATCAATCTATCGAATGATCCGATCATTGAAAGAACCTTGGCACCAAGATGCGCATTGACCGCAGCTGAGTATCTTGCTTATGAACTTGATATGCATATTTTAGTTATCTTAACAGATATGACATCATATTGTGAGGCATTACGTGAGTTTTCAAGTAGCAATGGTGAGATACCAGGCAGAAAAGGTTATCCTGGCTATCTATATTCAGATTTAGCTTCATTATACGAAAGAGCAGGTATTGTTGAGGGGAAGAATGGTTCAATAACGCAAATACCAATCTTAACGATGCCAAATGATGATATAACTCATCCTGTTCCTGATCTTACGGGTTATATCACAGAAGGACAGATCGTTTTAGATCGTTCATTATATCAAAATGGGATCTATCCACCAATTGGTTGTCTAATGTCATTATCACGACTGATGAAGGATGGTATTGGTGAGGGTTATACGCGTAGCGATCATAGTGATATTGCTAATCAGTTGTTTGCATCATATGCGAAAGTAATGGAAGCTCGGTCATTAGCTTCAGTCATTGGTGAAGATGAATTAAGTGATCTTGATAAGTCTTATATCGCATTTGGCTTAACATTTGAGAAGATCTTTGTTGGACAAGGCTTTAAAGCACAACGTTCAATGCAAGAGACTTTAAATCTTGGTTGGGCCTTGTTGTCAACTCTTCCACTTAGTGCACTTGATCGTCTTGATCCAGAACTTATTAAGGCTAATTATAGTCCATCAACAGCACAAAGGATCATTGATCTAGCGATCAGCGAAGGTAAATAAAATGAGTGATTCAAAAGTCTTTCCAACTAAGGGCAATCTTTTAAAGGCTAAGAAGTCGCTAGAATTAGCCAAGGTTGGTTATGATCTTTTAGATCGTAAGCGTAATGTTTTGATCAGGGAGATGATGTTGTTGATGGATAAGGTAAAGATATTGCGTAATGAGATCACTGACAGTTACTCTTTAGGATATTATCTTTTACAACAAGCTAATATCTCAACTGGTGTTATCAATGATATCGCAACATCAGTAACTGTTGATGACAGTATCAAAGTTACTTATCGAAGTGTTATGGGGGTCGAACTTCCAAGCGTATCGTTTAATAAGACGACACCGCGTTTAGAGTACGGTTTTAAAGAATCGAATTCACGAGTGGATGAGGCTTATATTCAGTTTCATAAGATTAAGGAATTAACGATACTGTTGGCAGAGGTTGATAATAGCGTTTATCGATTGGCTAGTGCTATTCGTAAAACACAGAAACGAGCTAATGCTTTAAAAAATATCGTTATCCCCAATTTGGAGAATACGATTAAATTTATTGCCGAAGCAATGGAAGAAAAAGAACGGGAAGAATTTTCGCGTCTTAAAATAATTAAAGCAAATAAACAACAAGAAAATACGATATAAACGAAGCTTCGGCTTCGTTTATTATAATATAATAAAGATATATCACCAAAAAGCGAAAAAGGACGAAAAATCGATTGACAGAAGGAAAAGGAATGTACTATAATGAGCAAGCCGCTCAAGAAAAGATAAGAGAAACAAACTTGAAAAAAGGCATTAAAGTAGTTGA